>NZ_JACGAR010000032.1:0-16341 GCF_020137585.1 Campylobacter sp. RM12654 | reverse complement strand
AATTTTTTTTATGTGCTAATTTACCTTGATTTTTGATAAGCAAAACCTCACTTAAAATACTAAACGCAATTTCTCTTGGCTCCTGATTTGCAATGTCTAAACCTATTGGAGCATAAATTTTATTAAATAATTCGGCACTAAAATTATCTTTAATCAGCTCATCTTTAATGAATTTATGTTTAGTTTTACTTCCAATAACACCAACATATTTTGCATTTTTATCTATTACATTTTTTAAGCATTTATAATCATCTAAATGAGATTTTGTAACAATAATTACATAAGTATTATCATCAATATCTAAAAAACTCAAATCTTCATAATTACTAAAATATTCTTCATTTGCTAAACCTTGCAAATAATCTTGCCTATCATCAATTAAAATTGAATAAAAACCTAAATATTTTGATAAAAATAGTATTTCTTTACCAATATGCCCTGCTCCACATATTATTAATTTTGCTTTTTGATTAATAATTTTTATATAACCACTTGCAAGCCCGCCGCACTGCATTTTTAAATCTCCATTCGGTGTTAATTCGTGATTAAAAATTTTACTTTTATTATTTTCTAAACATTCTTTAGCTTCTTTTAAAACTTCAAATTCTAATTTACCACCACCTATACTTCCAATACTTGTGCCATCGCTAAATAAAGCCATCATAGAACCTGCATTTCTAGGAGTGCTGCCACTTGATTTGGTAAGAGTTATTAAGGCAATTTTTTCATTTTTCTCACATCTTTTATACATTTCTTTTATTATCAATTCATCCATTTTTATTCCTATTTTCAAAATACATCAAAGCTTCAAGAACCCCACCACCTATGCTCCTAGCCTTATCTGAAATACTAAAGCAATTTTCATATTCACTAATTCTTGGGTCAATATCTACAATTTTAAGACCCTTTACTACTTCAAAATTATCATTAATAATACCTCTTAAAAGCCCACTTATGCTAGCTTTAACAGGTGTATTATCAATATATGCAATAATTTCTTCTTCTTTTACAATATCACCTATTTTAGCAATAGCTTTAAAGATTCCATTATCGTTTGCATAGATTACTCTTTTTGCTCCAATTCCTTTTACTTCAGCAGGAATTCCTGTATTTTCTTCAGTAAAACCACTTAAAATAACCTTGCCTAAATTATGGCCACGATTACTCTCAATTACAGCGTGAGCATCAATTCCAGCACAAAATCCAGGTCCAATAGCAATCACAACAGGAGCCATATTAATATTTGTTCCTAAATTCCTTTTAGCTAAAATTGAATCAATTAAAGCCCTTGGTTTTATATAATTTAAAATATCTAAATTCTCATCAATTATAATAGGGATAAAATCCTTACAATCTAAAATCTCATCTTTATTAACTAACTTCGCTTTTATACCTTCTATTTCGCAAGTTTTATCATAAACTGCTTGAGAAAAACAAACTTTTGTTCTAATTGAACTTGGTTTTAAACATTCTAATAAAAGTATCTTAAAACCTGCTCTAAAAAGCCTAGCAGCAATACCACTAGCAATATCACCCGCTCCTCTAATAATTACAAATTCACTCATCAATCAACCTTAAATCTTCTTTAGTATCTATATCTTTTCCTTCTAATTCATCATATAAATCAACAAAAATTACTTTATCTTTATATTTTTGAATTAGCACTTTTCCACCGCTATCATTATCTAATTCGCACAATTCTTTAAAATATTTTTTATCAAAAATAGTAGGCAAGGAATTAATGTTATTAAATCTAGGAACAACAATATAATTTTCTTTATATTTTGAAATGATAGTTTTTATTGAATTAGTTTTTAAAAATATTTGATCAATCGGTAAAAATATTGCGTAATCATAATCTAAAACATTATTTAAAGCTATTTTTATACTTGTATTTTGACCCTTATTAAAGGCATTTAAAACCACATTAAAATCTTTATAATTTGTCTTTAAATACTCGTAATTATTCTCATTAGCAACTATTTTAATATCCATATTAAGCTCTAAAGTTTTTTGAATAATCAAATCAATAAAATAAGTATTTTTATATTTTAAAAATGATTTATTTAAACCAAGCCTTCTTGAATATCCAGCTGCTAAAATAATACAAATTCCTTTCAAAAATTAAGCCTTATATATTTTTCTTCTTTTAAAAAACCAGCTAATAATCTAAAATTATTTAATCTTTTTGCAAGTTCATTTAATACTTTTAAATCATCGCATCTATTAAAAAAAATAAAATTATCAGAATTTAAACTAATATTTTCAAACATTTTTAAACAAATTTTTTCTATTAAATCAATACTTAAAACATCATTTTTACTCACTTCAAATACTTTCAAAAAATCATCAAACCTATAAATGAAATTCTCATTTAATTGATAATTTAATAAATGAAGTGGAATAATTCCTATTATTTTATTGGTATTTTCTAAAATAACAGGCTCATTATTTTTCCAAACTTTATAAGGCAATTCCTTAGCTCCATCAGCTTCATATATAAACAAATCACAATTTTTATAAAAATCACTAAAATCATCTAAAGCATTTACTTTATTGTCAATAATTTTTCCACATAAATTAACGCCTTTTTTAAGATTTGTAATACTTGTTTGATTATACAGATTATTAAAATTTATATCTTTTACTTCATACATTTTTGTACTTGTTGTAAGAATTGTGATTTTATCTTGATTTTGTTTAGCTAGATTATAAGCAAAAGTGGTCTTCCCACCAGAGCCTATAATCGCAATTTTATCTTTATATTTAATATCTAAAGCTTCATTTAGCATTATTTGCAGTATCTTCTATGGCTTGAAAGATTTTTTTATATCCTGTGCAACGACATAGATTACCAGACACCCCTCGCCTTATTTCAAACTTAGTAGGCATTTTATTTTTACTAAGCAAAGCAGTTGATGAAATAATAAACCCAGGAGTGCAAAATCCACACTGAACAGCTCCATTTTTTACAAAATTTTCTTGTAAAAGACTTAAGCCATCAAAAGGGGTTAAACCTTCTATAGTAGTTATTTTTTTACCATCAGCCCAAGCTGCTAAATAAATACAGCTATTTACATTTTTGCCATCAACTAAAACAGCACAAGCTCCACATTCACCAACACTACAGCCTTCTTTAGTTCCACTTAGTTGCAATACATTTCTTATTAATTCAAGCAATGACATTCTAGGGTCAATGTGTAATTCATAAAATTTATCATTTATATAAGTTTTAATTTTCATAATTTTTTCCTATTAATTCATAAATAGCTCTTTTTGTAAGCGTTGTTAAAAGATTATTTCTAAAATCTTTAGAAGCTCTCCAAGAATCTCTTGCCTTTGTTTCATTTAAAATATTATTAGCAATTTTTTCAATATTTTCCTTAGTTAATTTTAAACCTTTTGCTAATTTTTCACTTTCTTTAGCTCTAATAGGAGTAGGAGCAGCAACTCCATAAGCTAATTTTAAATCAATTATCTCATCATTATTAGTTTTTAACATAACACTAACTCCAATTGTAGCTATATCCATAGCATTTCTTTGAGCAAATTTTATATATTTACTAACATAACCATTAAAAGATTTTTTAGGAATTTTAATACTTGTTAAAATATCTCCTTTTTCTAATTTAACAACACCAGAACTGATATAAAAATCATTTATAGCAATTTCTTTGCGTGTGTCTTCGTTGTAAATAACTAAAATCGCATCAAGAGTAAAAAGACTTGAAGCACTATCAGCAGAAGTTGCACCATTGCAAATATTTCCACCTATTGTAGCCATATTTCTAATTTGCGGGCCACCAACTAGAGCGGCTGCTTGTTTTAGATTTGTTAAATTATTTTTTATAATTTCATTATTTTCTATATCATCAAAAGTGCATAATGCGCCTATATGAATAAACTCATCATCAATTGTTATGGTTTTTAATTCTTTTAAAGTATTAATTCCTATTAAATGCTTATTTGCATATTTTTTATCCAAACTTCTAAGTTTAATTAAAATATCAGTTCCGCCTGCAATTAATACCGAATCATCTATAGTTTTTAATAGCCTACTAGCTTCATTAACGCTTTTTGCTTCCGTGTAATTACTTAAATAATACATTCTTTATCCTTAGCTTGAAAAAATCTTTCTGGTGTTATTGGAATTTGATTAAACTCTATATTTGTAGCATCAAGCACTGCATTTCTAATAGCAGGTGCAGGAGAACACATAGGGGGTTCACCTAAAGACTTATTACCAAATGGACCATAAGGGTCATAATTATCAACAAAACTAACATCTAAATCAGGAACATCAAGTGCAGTTGGAACTTTATAATCTAAAAGATTATTATTTAAAATCTTACCTGTTTTTTTGTCATATTTTAATTCTTCTAATAAAGCATAAGGAATTGCCATTCCCATTCCGCCTTCTACTTGAGAACTTGCTAAAAGTGGATTTAATACCTTACCAGCATCATGAACATTTAAAATATCTAATATCTCTATTTTTCCTGTATTCATATCAACTTCAACCATAGCCATAGTAATACCATAACTATAAGAATTTGTATGGCAATTTACACTTGCAAATGCCGATAAACTTTTAGCCTTTTGCCAATCATAAGTAGTGTGTAAAGCAAAATCAGCCAAACTCATTAAAACTTCTTTATTCTTAAAAACAATATTTGCATTTTCTAAATCAAGATTTGCAAAATCAACATCTTTTAATCTCGCTGCTGCTTTTAATATTTTTGTTTTTAATTTTAAAGCAGCTTCTTTTACTGCAAGCCCTGTTACATAGCTTTGTCTTGAAGCATAAGCTCCTGTATCAAATGGAGCTGTATCTGTATCAGTATTCGCATCAACTATAACCCAATCATAAGGAATACTTAAAACTTCTGCTGCCATTTGAGCTAAAACCGTATCAGAACCTTGTCCGATTTCAGTTGAACCTAGCATTAGTTTAATATGTGCGTCTTGATTTAGTATTACTCTAGCTGCTGCTGTTTCTAAGCCCTTTGGATAAACACCTGTTGTATAAGTAAAGGTTGCAAGCCCTACCCCACGCTTTTTATAAGGGTGTTTAAATTCTTTACAGGCTTTTTGTTTTTCATAGTAATTAAATTTCTCTTTAGCAACCTCAATACATTCTTTTAATTTAGCTGATTTTTGAATAACTTGATTTAGTGGATTTAAAACATCATTTCCTACTATATTTTTTTCTCTAAAACTAATAGAATCAAAACCCATTTTTCTAGCTACATTTTCCATAAAACTTTCTATAAAAAACATAACCTGTGGAACTCCATATCCTCTCATAGCCCCAGCTGTTGCTATATTTGTATGAACGGTTTTAATGTCATATCTAAAGTTAGGAATATTATATAAAGATAATAAAACTCCACCACCTTTAATACCAACCGAATGAGTATGAGATGCGTAAGCTCCTTTATTTGATAATACTTCTATATCTAAAGCATTTATAAAGCCATCTTTACTAATACCCATTTTTGCTTTATATTCCATTTCGTGTCTTGTTCTTGTATATGCGATACTTTCTTCTCTATCAAGTGCAATTTGAACAATTTCTCCACCCATAGCCATAGATAAAGCAACGCAAAGTGGCTCTATTGTTACTTCTTGTTTATTACCAAAACCACCACCAACAAAAGGTTTTATTACTCTAAAATAACTCCAATGTTTTTCAAAAACTTCGCCTAAAATTCTTCTTAAAATATGTGGAATTTGAGTTGAACTTACTACCACATAACGATTATCTTGGTCTTTATAAGCATAAGCAATCTGATTTTCCATATGGCAATGTTGTTGTAAAGGAACTTTAAATGTATCACTAAAAACATAATCACTATTAGCTAAAGCCGATTCTACATCTCCAACTTTACTAATAGTATGAGCCATTATATTACTATCTAAATCCTCATGAATTTTCGCAGCTCCTTCTTGCATTGCTTCTTGTGGGGTTAGATAAAAAGGAAGCTCATCATATTCAACCTTTACCTTACTTACAGCAATTTTTGCAGCTAAATCAGTGGTTGCAATAACAGCTGCTATTTCATCTCCAAACAATCTAACATGCTCTGTTAAAATGGTTCTATCATACCTATCTCTAGTCTTTGGGTCTAATCCAAATGGATGACCTGCGGTTGCAAACTTAGTTTTTGGCATATCTTTATAAGTTAAAATTTTAATAACCCCATCAACCTTTAAAGCTTCGCTAAAATCAAAACTTTTAACATATCCATGTGCTATGCTAGATCTTACTATTCTTGCATAAAACTTTTTCTTAGTAGGAATATCAGCAGTATAAATTGCCTTACCTGTAACTTTAGCGTAAGCATCCCATCTTGTTTCACTTTTACCTATCGTTTTAAATTCTTCTTTCATACTCACCCTTATTTATCTTTTGCAAAAATTAAAGAAGCTATCATAGAAATTACACAAACTCCTACTATGCTATCTTTAAAAACCCAACTTATATAACCTGGCAAATTACTAGTAATTTCAGGATGGACTCCAAACCCATACCCAAGACCAAAAGTAATACCTAATATCATTACATTTTTGTTGCTAAATCCAGCATAAGCTACAATCTTAATACCATTTATCAAAATCATAGCAAAAATCATAATAACTGCACCCCCTAAAACACTATCTGGAATAGTCCTAAAAACAGCTCCTAATTTAGGAATAAAAGCTGATACTATAATAAAAAAAGCACCTAAAGCTATGCAATATTTATTTATAATTTTTGTCATTGCTATTATTCCTGCATTTTGACCATAAGCTGTATTAGGTAAAGCATTTAACAAACTAGCCACCATACAACCAACACCATCTGCTAAAATAGCTCCACTGATTTCTTTTTCTTTAGCACACCTATTAAAAGCTGCTACAGTAATTCCATTAACATTTCCGATAGTTTCTAAACTTGTGATTATATAAACGATAATGGCACTTACAATAGGGGCTAGTTCAAAATGAAATTCATTAATTAAAATAATTGGAATAGGCAAGCTAAACCAACTTGCTTCACTAATAATACTAGTATCTACTCTACCTACCATATAAGCTAAAAAATATCCCACAACAAGACCTATTAAAATAGCTGAAACTTTAAAGATGCCCTTTGCAAATCGTTGAATAGCAATAATGATTGCAAAAGTGCTAAAAGATAAACATAAATTAATAATATCCCCATAAGTTCCCATTTTTTTAGCAGCTAAACCACCCGCACAATAATTAACACCCACATCTAATAAATTAATGCCGATTGCAATTAATACAACACCTATTACTAATTCAGATAAAATCTTTGTAATATATTTGTAAGCAAAACCAATAAATATAGTAATTATACTGCCTATAAGAGAAGAAGCTAAAATTGCACTAAAACCATAAGTATTTGCAACACTTATAGCTGTTGGCACAAAAGCAAATGTAGTCCCCATAACTATTGGAAGATTAGCACCTATTTGGATATTTTTATATTTGATTGGATAAAGTTGCAGAAGAGTTACTATGCCAGAAGCTAGCATAGCTGATTGGATTAAACTGATACTTTCTTGCGTGGATATTACAATACTCGTACTATTTAACACCCCTATAATTATCAAAATGGGGGCTAAATTTCCTGTAAACATAGCAAGAACATGCTGCATTCCCAAAGGAAGTGCTACAAAAAACGGGGGTTTTCCTTCTAGTTGGTAAATTAAATTCTTATTTTTCATCACACACTTTCATTTTAGATAAAAGTGATTATATAAAATCTTACTTAAAATCATCTTGATATTTATTGATAATACTAAAACATAAGTAGAATTAAATTCCTAAGTTAAATAATAAAAATATATTTATACTAAAAAAATAATCATTATAAAATCTCATATATAAATATTAATTTATAACAAGGCTAAAATAAATCATATTAAAATATAAAACCGAAAAATTAATTCCGATTTTATATTTAAATTCCTAAATATTTTTTGCGAATATTATCATCATTTGCAAGATCAATTCCTTTGCCTTCTAAAACGATTTTACCATTTTCTAAAACATAAGCCCTATCGCTTATTTTTAATGCTTGTTGGGCGTTTTGCTCTACTAATAAAATCGTAATTCCTTCATTTTTTAAAACCTTAATTATCTCAAAAACTTCTCCTACAATCTTAGGTGCAAGTCCTAGACTTGGTTCATCTAACATAAGTAATTTTGGCTCTCCCATTAAAGCTCTTGAGATTGCTAACATTTGTGCTTCTCCGCCGCTTAAATTCCTTGCTAAGGTATTGTTTTTTTGCTTTAAGCGTGGGAACAATCTATACATTTGCTCTTTTAAATGCTCGTAATTATCAGCATTATAAAACGCTCCCATTTTAAGATTATCTTCTATGCTAAGATTTGCAAAAACTCTTCTTCCTTCTGGCACAAGGCTAATTCCTTTTTGAACTAGAGTATGAGTTTTATGCCTTTCTATTTCATAACCTAAAAAATTAATCTCCCCACTACGCCTAGGAATATTCAAAATCGCATTTAAAGTGCTAGTTTTACCTGCTCCGTTACTGCCTACTATACTTACGATTTCTCCTGAGTTTATATGAAAACTAATATCATCAACAGCTTTAATCAAACCATAATGAACGCTTAAGTTTTTAACCTTTAACATTAAAAATCTCCTAAATATGCTTTAATTACTTCATTATTATTAACTGCTTCTTTTGGTGAGCCTAAGAAAATACTCTTACCATAATCAAGCACTAAAACCCTATCACATAAGCTATTTACAAACTTCATATCATGCTCAATCAACACTATACTAAGCTCTTTTTTAAGAGTAGTTATAATATCTGCTAATTCATTGCTCTCAGTCCCATTCATTCCTGCTACAGGCTCATCAAGTAATAATAATTTTGGTTTTAGTGCTAATGCTCTTGCTATTTCTAATTTTCTTTGTTCTCCATAACTTAATTCGGTTGATTTTGCATTAGCTAAATGAGAGATTTTAAGAGTATTTAGTATTTTTATCGCTTCTTCTCTTGCTTGTTTTTCAGCCTTTTTATATCTTGCAATATGCAAAAACGCTTCAAAAATATTGTAATTAATACTACAATTTAGCCCTATTAAAACATTCTCAAGCACACTCATAGATGAAAATAATCTAATATTTTGAAAAGTCCTTGCAATGCCTAATTTTGTGATTTCTAATTGATTTAGATTTGTAATGTTTTTATTATCAAAAATAATCTCACCCGAACTTGGCTTATAAGCTCCTGAAATTATATTAAATAAAGTAGTTTTCCCTGCTCCATTAGGTCCAATAAGTCCAAAAACTTCACCTTTTTTAACGCTAAGATTTGCATTATTTATAGCCTTTACTCCACCAAAATTCTTATCAATATTCTTAAGCTCTAAAATCATTTTTTAAACCTTTTAAAAATAATATCGCTTAGCTCCTTATCGCCAAAAATCCCACGCCTTGCAAATAGCATTACTAAAATTAATATGATAGAAAACACAAGCATTCTAAGTCCTGGCAAGCCTTTTGTCTCATAACCAAAAATATTCATAGGTTCATCTAAAAATCTAAGCCACTCACTTCCACCAATTACTAAAATAGCTCCAATAATTGCTCCTGTAGTGCTTCCTAATCCGCCTAAAACTATGATAATTAATAA
The DNA here is from genome assembly GCF_020137585.1 of Campylobacter sp. RM12654. Lineage (NCBI taxonomy): Bacteria > Pseudomonadati > Campylobacterota > Epsilonproteobacteria > Campylobacterales > Campylobacteraceae > Campylobacter > Campylobacter sp. RM12654. The sequence goes on along the minus strand of NZ_JACGAR010000032.1, from coordinate 6,664 downwards.
TTGGAATGTAAATAAAAAGTCAAATTGTTCAGGCGTAACACTTGTGATATAACAAGCTAAAAGCCCACCTGCTACACCTTCTAAAAAAGCACTAGTCCCAAAAGCTAAAGTCTTAATCCTAAAAGTATTAATTCCCATAGCTAAAGCTGCATCTTCATCATCTCTTACAGCCTTCATTGCTCTGCCGTATTTTGAATAAATGATATTAAGTATTAAAACAACGCTAATAATAGTAATAATTCCAACTATATATAAAAAATTATTCGGTTTTGGAATTTCATTTAACCCTTGCACTCCGTTTGTAAAAGCTGCGAAATTAAGTGCAATTAATTTAATAATTATCCCAAATCCAAGCGTAACGATAGCTAAATAATCTCCCCTTACACGAAAAACAGCAAAGCTTAAGATTAAAGATAAAACCAAAGCACCAAAACCACCCGCTAATAAAGCTATAAAAAAGCTATCAGTATGAAATGATAAAATAAATGGATGCGGGTCTAATAAGCTAAATTGATCTTGCTTAGCTTCAATATCAAGCAATAATAAAGCCGTAATATAAGCACCAACTGCTACAAAACCATTAGGCTCTAGGCTAAATTGCCCTGTTACACCATTGATTAGATTATAAGATACTGCCAAGATTATAAAAATACTAATATTTATAAAAGTTCTTAAAGCATAATCACTCAAGCAATATTGAGCCGCAAAAATGCTTAAAACTGCTAAGATTAAAATGATTATTGAAAATATATTTTTCATTAAAATCTACTCCTTTCATAATCTTGCCCCATAATTCCTGTTGGTTTAAACAATAAAACAAATACTAAAAATATAAATGCAAAACCATCTTTAAATCCAGCTAAATCAGGCACAAAAGCTACTATTAAAACTTCGCAAAATCCAATTATAAGCCCACCAAGAACAGCTCCACCAACGCTACCAATACCACCTAAAACAGCAGCTCCAAAAGCCTTAAGCCCTATTAAAACTCCCATATTAGGGTCAATTTGTGGATATTTACACGCCCAAAAAATCCCGCCAATACAAGCTAACATTGAGCCTAGTGCAAATACAAAAGCTATAATTTTATTAGCATCAATTCCCATTAAAGCAACGGTTGAAATATCAAAAGCAAGTGCACGAATAGCAATTCCATATTTGCTTTTATACAAAATCAATAAAACAGCTATTAAAATAATAATAGTTAAAGTTGGAATTATCAAATCAAGCAAAGACATTCTAATATCAAATAAATTAATAGGATTTATCAAAATACTTGGTGCATTAAATGGTTGTGGTGTGCTTGTAAATAATACATTTATTAGATTTTCTAAGAAAAACGAAACTCCAATAGCAGTTATTAATAGTGAAATTCTAGGAGAATTTCTAAGTGGCTTATAAGCAATCTTATCAATGCTAATCCCAAGTGCAATACAAATTAATATAGCAAAACCAAAAGCAGGTATAAACGGAAAGGCAAAAAAATTAAGTGCAAATAAACAAGCATACGAGCCTATCATCATAATATCGCCGTGAGCAAAATTGATAAGCCTTAAAACTCCATAAACCATAGTATATCCAATAGCAATTAGTGCATACATTGAGCCTAGTGAAAAGCCATTGAAAATCTGTTGAATAAGTAGCGTCGAACTCATTAAAAACCTTTTTTGAAAATAAAAAGAAATATTAATAAACTAAGCTTAATTTCATAATAATTTTTAAGATTAATTATAAGAATTTGTAAATTCGTAACACTTTTTTACAAAATTACAAAAATTATATTTAATCTTTTAAATATTATTTATAAAAATCCTTAGGAAAAGGTTTTAATATGCTATTGCTTAATTCTTTAGCTATTAAACTTTCAAATTCTAAGTCTTTGCTTACTTTTTTGCTCTCAATTACCTTGCCTTTATCAAGGACTAAAACTTCATCACAAAATAATTTTATAATCCTTAAATCATGAGTTATTACGATATAGCTTAAATCCTTTTGAAGATTTTTTAAAGTCTTTAAAATCTTTGCTTGAATTAATACATCTAATGAACTTGTAGCTTCATCTAAAATAAGTATTTTTGGCTTAATTGAAATAGCTCTTGCTATGCTTAGTCTTTGTAATTGTCCTCCACTTAGCATTGAGCATTTTTTATCTAATAAGTCTTGATTTAATTCTAATAATTCTAAGCATTCTAAAGCTCTTTTTTTAATCTCGCTTTTGCTAAAATTAGTAAGATTTTCTAAAGGTTCAATCAAGGCTTCATAAACGCTAAAATCAGGGTTAAAAGATGCTCTTGAGTCTTGAAATACTATTTGAATTAATTTTTTATACTCTTTATTATCTTGTATTTTTACATTGTTTAAAAATACATTTCCAGAATTTGCTTTGTAAATATTAGCAATGATTTTTGCTAAAGTACTTTTGCCACTTCCACTAATTCCTAAAATACCTAAAGAATTATTCTCATCTAAATTAAAGCTAACTCCATTTAAAACTTGAGTATATTTATCGCTAAATAAATTTGAGTTTTTATATGAATATGAGATATTTTCTACCTTAAGCATTGCTAACTCCATATAATGATAAATGTGAATTAATTAATTCTTTTGTTATATTTGCTTGTGGGTTTTTAAATATATCAATACAAGTTGCTTCTTCAACAATCCTTGCATTATCCATAACATAAACATAATCAGCAAGTCTTGCAACCACTCCAAAATCATGAGTTATCAACAATATCCCTATTTTGCTTGATATTTCTTCTAATATATCTAAAACTGCAGCTTGAGAAATCAAATCCAAATCACTCGTAGGCTCATCAGCTATTATAAATTTTGCACGAGATACTAAGGCTAAAGCTATCATAATTCTTTGAAGCATTCCGCCACTGCATTCGTGTGGATAAAGATTTAAAACACTTTCGTTCAATTTAACTTTATTTAAAATCTCTTTTATATATTCATTATCAATTTTTAAATTCCTTGCCTTTAAAGTCTCATAAAAGCAGTTTTTGATACTAAATAAAGGATTAAAAGCTGTTCTTGGATTTTGCATAATACAAGCAATATTTTGCTTTGAATTATCATCTAAACAAATACTCCCGCTAAGCTTTAAATTATTTGCTACATATCCCATAATAGCTGTTGCTATTAGGCTTTTTCCACTTCCACTAAGCCCTAATAAAGCCGTGATTTTTCCACTTTGTATATTCATACTAACATTATTTACTAAGGCTGTATCTTTATAAAATATATTTAAATTTTTTACTATTATTTTATCCATGACTTTCAACTTGTATTAAATTTTCAAATTTATCTCTTAAAATATCGCCTAATAAATTAAAAGCAATAATTACAATTAACATAGCAATTCCAGGATATAAAATAAGCTCATAATGAGTTAAAATATAATCTTTTGTTTCAGCTATCATTATCCCCCATTCAGCCTGTGGTGCTTTTACCCCAAGCCCAAGCAAACTAAGACCTGAAATATGCAGCATTATATGCCCCAAATCAAGTGTGCTTAATACCAGTAGCTGCATACAAATAGGCTTTGCAAAATGCTTTTTAAAAATCTTAAAATTACTAGCTCCACAAGTTTTGCTAATTAATACATATTCAGTATTTTTTAGCTTTAAAACAATGCTTCTAATAATCCTTGCATACCAAGCCCAGTGAGTTAAAGCAATGGCTATAATTATATTTAATAAACCAGTTCCTAAAATACCTACGAAAAATAAAGCCAAAACAATAGTAGGAAAACATAAAAATATATCACAAATTCTCATTAAAAAATTATCAATTTTATTATTTGAAAATCCAGCTATAAAACCTACACTAACGCCTAAAACTATTATTATAATAATGGTTGAAAAGGTAGCTAGAATTGAAATATAAGCACCTTCTAAAATCCTTGATAAAATATCTCTTCCTAAATGATCAGTTCCAAAAATATGCAATAATGAATTACTAGCAAATTTATTCGCTAAATTAATCTCATTTGCACTATAAGGTGTATAATATTTACCAAATAAAGCAAGTAAGATTATAAAAGCACATAAAAAATACACAAAATATTCATAAATTTTCTTACTCATATCTAATCCTTGGGTCAATTATCGCATATAAAATATCTGTGATTAAATTAATTAAAATAAACACAAAACACATCATCATACTAAAAGCTTGAATTACAGGATAATCACTATAATAAATAGCACTTACAGCATAACGACCAACTCCAGGATAAGCAAAAATATTTTCAATCACCAAAGCCCCACCAAAAAGCTCGGCTATATGCATACCAAAAGCAGTTATTAAAGGTAGTAAAGAATTAAATAAAATATGTTTTGAGTATATCTTATACTTTCCTACGCCACGCATTTTTGCATAAGCTATAAATCTTTCATTACAAGCTTGTAAAAAATTAATCCTAATAAATCTAGCATTAATTGCAATTGACATAAAAGATATTGCTAATGCAGGCATTATTAAATGATTAATCCCACCTATGCCAAAAGGAGGTAATAAATTAAGCTCAACAGAAAAAAATAAAATAAATAATAAACCAAGCCAAAAACTAGGAGTGCTAACACCTAAAAATGAAAAAATCCTTACAAAATAATCAAAAAAATGATTTTTATAAATTGCAGAAAACACCCCAAAAGGAATAGAGATTATAAAAGTTATAAGCAAGGCAAATGATGTTAGCTTTAAAGTATTTCCTAAGTATTCAAACAAATCAGGTGCAATTTTACGATTAGTAAAATATGATGTCCCAAAATCTAATTGCAAGGCGTTTTTTATCCAAACTATATATTGAGTAATTATTGGCTCATTTAAGCCTAGCATAATTCTTGTATGCTCTATCGCTTCATCAGTCGGTGCTATCCCACTAACTTGCAAATAATTCATAACAGCATCAGTTCCATTAAGTCTAATTAATAAAAAAATAAAAATTGATGCTAAAAATAAGCAAATAATGGCATATAAAGTTCTTTTTAATATGAATTTTTTCATACTACTCCTTAATTTCTATATCATCAAAAGGAATTTCATATTTTAAAATACTCGTTTTAACTCCTTTTAATTTAGGACTTGCAACGCATATATTTGTATGATATACAATAGGAATATATACCGCTTCATCGTGTAAGATTGTAAGTATTTCTTTAGCTAGTTTAGATTTTTCATCTTTATTCATTGTTTTAGATAATTTTTCTATATTTTCATCAATTAGTGGTTTTTGCTTTAATCCAATTTGAGCCATATAATCAGCGTGAGCTGGTGCAACCATAGAAGCCATAAAAATTTCAGGCTCATAAGGAGCTCCCCAAGTAGCATTAAAGATTAATTCAAATTCCCCATTTCTATGTCTTTTATAAAATATAGTGCTTTCATTAGCTTGTAAGATTAGATTAATTCCTATTTCTTTTAAATTCGCTTGTAATACTTCTGATATAGCCTTTTGCTCTGCATTAATGCCTATATAAGAAATCACTATATCTAATCTTTTGCCATCTTTTTCTAAAAAGCCATTTTTAAATTCCCAACCATTATCAAGTAATAATTGCTTAGCTTTTTTAGGATTATATTCGTATGCACTTCTATCAATTTTACCATTTGGCACATTATCATCATAGAAAAAATCAGCCTTTGGTCTTGTCCCATAGAAAACATATTTGCTAATTTCATCTTTATTAATAGCCATATTAATAGCCTTTCTTACATTAATATCATTTGTTGGATATTTTGCTGTATTTTGTGCTATTAAAATAGTGCTAAGTGGCTTTGAGATTAGCGTTTGATAATCGCTTTTTTGCAAGTTTATAAAATCTTCTAAGCTAATTTCTCCATCAGTATAAATATAATCAATTTCTTTTGTTTTTAGAGCTATTACTTTTGAGCTTGGATCAGGAATTATTTTACATACTATACTATCAATTTTAGCTTTTTCGCCCCAATAATTTTCGTTTTTAACAAACTTATCATAAACGCCTAATTTAGTATCAACGAATTTCCATTTACCTGTGCCAATTGGTGCTTTTATACCATCTTTTGTATTATTATCAATCATAGCACTTGGAGCTATAAATCTAAAAGGACGAATAAGACTAAGTTCTCTTAAAGTAGGTTCATAAATATGTTTTAAATGAAGCTTTACTTCATAATCATTAACCACTTCAAGATAATCAAAAGCCCTTACAAGTGCAAAAGAAATATGCCTTTGTTTATTAGCAAAAATTGCATCAAAATTAAGCTTTACTGCATTTGCATTAAAGTCTTCTCCATTAGAAAACTTAACTCCTTTTCTAAGATAAAAAGTATATACCAAACCATCTTCGCTAATCTCCCAAGAAGTAGCTAGGCTAGGTATTATTTGATTATCTTGCGAGTATGAGACAAATCCTTCATAAACCATATTTTGAGCAAACATTTCATTTGGAGAATACAAATGTGGATTTAGTTCTCCTACATTTTTAGAAGTAGCTACTTTTAGCTCACTTGAATTTAAAAAACTAATTAATAAAATAAATACAAAAAATAATTTTTTCATTTTAATCCTTTATATTGTTTCTGGCTGAATAGTAATATGATGTATATTAAACTCATTCTTAAGTAAAGCATTAAGCTTTTGTAAAACACTTTTAAACTCATTTAAATCATC
>NZ_JACGAR010000031.1:0-17245 GCF_020137585.1 Campylobacter sp. RM12654 | reverse complement strand
AATAAGATTAATATCTACTCCTACATTTGATCTAAGTCCTAGAAAAATGCTTTCTAGTCTAATGTCATTTGGGCTTAAACTTTCTTTAATTCTAAAATATGGATTTGCTATATATTCATTTAGGTTTGAACTTGCTGTATAGCGAATATTATCGCTAGTGCCAACGCTTGAAAGTCCAATGCCTAAGTAATTTTCTTTACTCCAATAAGCTTTATTATGAGAGCATTCATATTCGCTAGAACTTGCAAAATTACTTATTTCATAAGCTTTTAGCCCGATTTTTTGCAAATTTTCATAAAAATAGCAATTTAACTCATCATCTTTTTGAATATACTCGGTTTTATTTTGAAAAGGGGTATTATCTTCTAAAATTAAAGTATAAGCACTAAGATGATTTAATTCTAGGCTTTTTATGACTTTTAATTCATCATTTAGCATATTTAAATCATCTAAATAAGTGCCATAAATTATATCTATACTAAAAGATATTTTTTCATTTTTTAATAGTTTGATTTTTTCTATAGCTTGTTTGCTTGAGTGGGCTCTATTTAAGAATTTTAATTTCTCATCATTAAAGCTTTGCACCCCAATGCTTATGCGATTTAATCCATAATTACGCATAGTATTAAGCCAATTTAAGCTTAAAGAATTTGGATTTGCTTCAGCACTGATTTCTGTATCATTATTAATATAAGGCTTTAATAATTTAAAAATATTTTCATAGTATTTTGCGTCTATAAAGCTTGGAGTTCCACCCCCAAAATATATGCTTTTTATATCTTTAGAAAATGGTAAAAACCTTGCCAAATCTAATTCTAAGGCTTTAAAATATTCGTTTATTTTTTGCTGATTTGTAAAACTAGCAAAAGAACAATAAGAGCATTTGCTAGCACAAAATGGAATATGAATATAAATTCTCATTTTATGCTTTGAAATTTAATAAATTTTCGCCTAGTTTAGCGATTTGCTCATCTATCATTTTGATAGCATTATCAAGAGTTTTATTAGCCAAACTCATATAATCATCACCGAAATTAAATCTTTTTAATGCTTCATTAAAGCCACTTAATAATCCATCTTTACCTAATCTTAGTTTATTAGCATCATTATTTGCATTTTTTAGAATTTGCTCTGCCATTCTTTTTGCAGTATTTTTTGAACCAAATTCTGCATTATCTAATAATAAATTTTTAGCACTATTGCTATCTAAATTATCATTAACTAAATCTTTAAAATTATTTAAAAATTCTTTAATATTACCCCTATTATTTGCAATTTCGTTTAAATTACCTTGAATGCTAATTTCTGTGATACTAATCTCAAAACTCATTGCAAAAAAACTATCATTTTCGCCTTTTGCTGTGAGTTTGTCTAATTCTTCGTTGCTAATATTTACGCCGTAGTTTTTTAAGCTATCTTTAATGTTTTTTTGTGCTTCATCTTTACTACTAAAAGAAGCTGCTGCTTGATAAGATAAAGTTATATTTCTAGCACTTATTTGCATTTTTTCTCCTTGAAAATCATAAGCTTCATATCGGCAAAAAATAATTATTTCTTTAGTAAAAATGTTGCTTTTAATTAAATTTTTCTTGATAGTATCGTGTGAAATTAATTTTAGGTTATTTGATGAAAAAAAGATTTAGAAAAAATGTAGCAGCTATTGTTTTGTCTCAAGAATACCCATTAAATTGTAAAATTTTAGTGGCTTTAAGACTTGATATTGATGTTTGGCAATTCCCGCAAGGTGGGATTGATGATGGAGAAAGCCCAAAAGAAGCATTAATAAGAGAGCTTGAAGAAGAATTAGGTACAAAAGAATTTGAAATCATTGCTGAATATCCTGAATGGTTAAGCTATGAATTTCCTAACGAAGCTGTTAAGAAAAAATATAATTTTGATGGGCAAACTCAAAGGTATTTTTTAGTTAAAGTAAGAGATAATAACTTGATTAATTTAAATACCAATGAACCTGAGTTTAAAGAGCATCTTTTTGTGGATTATAAGGATATAAACCCTTATATTAATCATTTTAAAAGACCACTTTATACCAAAGTTTTAAAGTATTTTCAAAAAGAAGGATTTATAGGATGTTAGTTGTTCAAAAATACGGAGGCACAAGCGTTGGCAACCTTGAACGCATAGAAAATGTTGCAAATAGGGTTATTAAGTCTAAAAAGACTTATAAAGATATAGTTGTGGTAGTTTCTGCAATGAGTGGTAGAACAAATCAATTAATTGATAATGCTAATTTTTATTCAGAAAGCCCAAATAAAAAAGAATTAGATATGTTGCTTTCTTGTGGTGAGAGAGAAACTGCTGCTTTACTTGCTATTGCACTTATGTCAAAAGGATATGATGCGATTTCTTTAAGTGGTAAAGAAGCTGGGCTTTTAACTACAGATGATTATACAAACGCAAAAATCATTGATATTGATGCAACTAGAATTAAAAAAGAACTTTCAAGTGGAAAAATAGTTGTAATAGCTGGTTTTCAAGGGTATGCAGCAAATGGAAATACTACTACACTTGGTCGTGGGGGAAGTGATTTGAGTGCTGTTGCTTTTGCAGGGGCTTTAAATGCTGATTTGTGTGAGATTTACACAGATGTTGATGGGGTTTATACTACTGATCCAAGAATTGAGCCAAAGGCTAAAAAACTTGATAAAATTTCTTATGAAGAAATGTTAGAGCTTGCTAGTTTAGGTGCTAAAGTTTTACAAAATAGAAGCGTTGAATTAGCAAAAAAATTAAATGTAAAATTAGTTACTAGAAGTAGCTTTAATGAAAATAGTGGAACAATTATAACAAGCGAGGAAAAAATGGAACAAGCATTAGTTAGTGGAATAGCATTAGATAAAAATCAAGCAAGAATAGTTTTAAGAAGAATTGAAGATAAGCCAGGAATTGCTGCTAGTATTTTTACAACTTTAGCAAAAAAAGATATTAATGTTGATATGATTATTCAAAATGTAGGTCATGATGGAACTACTAATTTAGGTTTTACCGTGCCACAAAATGAATTAAAAAATGCAAGTGAAGCTATGAGAGAGCTTTTAGGTAGTGATGTAGTAATAGAAAGCGATAGCGATATAGTTAAGGTTTCAGTAGTTGGAGTTGGTATGAAAACTCATTCAGGTGTTGCTAGTGCTGCATTTGAAGCATTGGCAAATGAAGGCATTAATATACAAATGATTTCAACAAGTGAGATTAAAATTTCTATGATTGTTAGCTCAAAATATGCTGAATTAGCAGTTAGAACACTACATAAAGTTTATAAGCTGGAAGATTAATGCAGGATTTTTTAAGTTTTGTAAAAGACTTTATCCAAAAAAAAGGTATGCTTTATAGTTGGCTAGATAGCGAAAGGTTTAAGATAAGCCCTTTGCTATCTTCTAGGCTTAGCTATTTACTAGATGGGAAAAATTTTATAGTAATTTGCGATGATGAAAGAGCTTGGTTTGAAGAATATTTTTTAAGTCTTGTAAATGCAAAAAGTGCTAGACCATTGTTGCCATTTTTTAGCTTAAAAGGTTTTAAACTTGATAATTATGATAAGAATGAAGATTTGCTTGATGATGTTTTAAGTCTAGCATATCCTAATGGTTATATTTATATTTATTTTGGTAAGGATAGTTCAAAAATGGCAAAACTTGCTAAAAATAAAAAAGATAGCTTAATGTTTATATTAGATGAAGAATATGATAATTCTTTTTGTCTTAAGTCAAGTGATGAACATTTAGATATTAAACTAATAACTATTGCTCAATTAATTAACGCTTGTTTAGACGCTATTATTTTTGCAAAGGTTAAGATTTGAGAAGTGAGATAATAATCACTCAAAGCCCTGATGATTTTATAAATGATTTAAGGCAAAAAACTAAAATCTGCAAGGTTTTTAGTGGCGATGAGTTTTTATTAGATGATGCAAAAGCGATTATGCAAAATGCTTATTTGATTGAAGAATATGATAAATATTTTGTATTATCATATAAAGAATATAGCATACAAGCTCAAAATTATATGCTAAAACTACTAGAAGAGCCACCTGCTAATGTGTATTTTAAGATTTTAGTTAGTTCAAAAAATCTTTTATTAGCAACTATTAAATCAAGATTAATTTCAAGAAAATTAGAAAATTATAAAAATAATTATGAGATTAAATTAAATCTTAAAAATATGTCGTATTTAGATATTGTAAATTACGATGTTGATAAAGCGAGTTTGAGTGAATTTATAAGTGCATTAGCTAAAGAATGCTACAAACAAGGCATAAATATTAGTAGTGATTTATTAGAAGAATTTTATAAATGCTATGAATTATCAAAGCTTAATTCAAATTCTAAAATTATAATTTCAAGGTTATTGTTAGGAATAATGCGTGAGAGAAGCTAGTTTTTATTTACTAGATGAAAACTCGGCTAAAGATATTAATTCAAGTGAGTTTGCACTAGATAGATTTTTAAAAAGAAGTAATCATCAAATAATTTATATAAAAAATATAAGCACAACCGCTGCAAATATTTTAAAACAAGACGCAATTAGCGTAGGTGCAATTGTTTTAAATCACAAAAATACAATTTTAGGTGGAGAGTATAAATACGATAGCATTTTGCTAGTTGATAGCATTAATGCAAAGGATTTAGCTAATAAGCTTAAATTGCAGCAGTTTTCTTGCATAAGACTTAGTAAATTTTTAAACGAATTAAAAATAAGCAAAAAATATCCAAAAATTATGGGTATTATGAATATTAATGATGATAGTTTTTATGAAAGTTCTAGGATTAGTGAGAAGGAATTTTTAGCTAAGGCTTATGAGTTTATTGACAATGGTGCAAGTATTATTGATATCGGTGCTATGAGTTCAAGACCTAATTCTGCTTATTTAGGAGCGAAATTAGAGCTTGATAGATTAAAGCCTATTTTTAATTTAATAAAAGAACATAAATTATGCGATAAGATAGATTTTAGCTTGGATAGTTTTGATGAGATTTGCTTAACAAATGCTCTTGATATTGGCTTTAAATATATAAATGATATTAGTGCTAATACTAAGCTATCAAAACTAGCTTTAAAATATGACGCTACTTATATTTTAATGCACTCACAAAATAATTATTTTGATAATTATATAAATAATACTGGCTTAAGCAACTCAAATTCCAATTCTAAATTCTTTATTTTAGATAGCGTTTATGAGTTCTTTTTAAATAAATTAAGCGAAATAGAAAGTAAAGTAATAATTGATGTTGGAATAGGTTTTGGCAAAAGTGAGTATGAGAATTTAGTTTTAGTAAAATATTTAAATCATTTTAAGACCTTAAATAAACCTATTTTATTAGCAGCTTCAAATAAAAGATTTTTAGGTGAGCATAAAGAAGCTTTAAGTTTAATCACTCACGCTAATTCAAATGCTGATTATATTAGAGTTCATGATGTAATAGGGCAAAATGCAATGATAAATTATCTTAAAAAAATGGAAAGTATATGAAAGAGTATTTAGAAAATATTAAATTAGCAAATAAATGGGCAAAGGCTTATTATTTAGGAGAAAATCCACTTGCAAGTGATGCTGAATACGACGCACTTATGAAAAAAATAAAAGATTATGAGAGTTTAAATCCAAATGATATAAGCCCTGATTCTCCAACGCAAAAAGTATTGCCAATCAATCTAAAAGATGTAAATGATGGCTTTAATAAATTAGCTCATCTTAGCAGAATGTATTCTATGGAAGATGTTTTTAATGAAGATGAATTACACGCTTGGATAAAAAGAGCAAAAGCAGAAGATGAAGAATTTTTCATTGAGCCAAAATTTGATGGAGCTAGTTTAAACTTAATTTATGAAAATGGTAAATTAATTCACGCAATTACTCGTGGAGATGGTAGTGTAGGCGATGATATTACTCTAAATGCTATGCAAATTACTTCAATTCCTAAGAGTATTGCTTATAAAGAATTGATTGAAATTAGGGGCGAAATTGTTATTTTAAAAGATGATTTTTTGAAGTTAAATGAAATAAAATTAGCAAATAATGAAAGCTTATTTTCAAATCCAAGAAATGCTGCAAGTGGTTCATTAAGACTTAAAGAACCAAGCGAAGTTGCAAAGAGAAATTTACAATTTTATCCGCACGGAATAGGGCAAAACTCACTAAGTTTTACAAAGCATAGCGAAGCAATGGAATTTATTAGAAGTTTAGGTTTTTTAAAAGATGATTTTTGCAAGGTTGTTAGGGCTAATAAATTGCAAATTGAGTATGAGAATTTACAAAATGATAGATTAAATAAAAAAATGATGTTAGATGGTTTTGTTTTAAGGATAAATGATTTAAGTAAATGCACTGAATTTACAAGCAAATTTCCAAAATTTATGGCTGCTTATAAATTTGAACCTTTAGAGCAAATTACAAAATTAATTGATGTTAGTTATCAAGTAGGAAGAACGGGAGTAATAACCCCTGTTGGAACACTTGAGCCTACTAATATTGATGGAGCTATAGTTAAATCAGTAACTTTACATAATTACGATGAGATAACTAGGCTTGATTTGATGATTAATGATAGCGTTAGCATAATTAGAAGTGGAGATGTTATACCAAAATTAACTCGTGTTTATAAAGAAAGAAGAGATGGCACACAAATTAAAATTCCAAAGCCAATAAATTGTCCATCTTGTAATGAAACTTTATTAGATGATGGAGCTTTAATTAAATGTATAAATCTTAATTGCAAGGCAAAAATGCTAAATCAATTAATATATTTTGCGAGTAAAAAATGCCTAAATATAGATGGTTTAGGGGATAAAATTATTGAATTGTTATTTAAACTTGAAAAAATCAGCACATTTGAGTGTATTTATGAGCTAAAATACGAAGATTTTCAAGGTCTTGAGGGTTTTGCTGATAAAAAGATAACTAATATTTTAACTTCTATTGAAAAATCAAAAGATTGCGAATTAGCAAGTTTTATAAATGCTTTAGGATGTGAGCATATTGGAGAAGTAGCTGCTAGCAAGGTTGCTAGTGAATTTGGATTTGATTGGTATTTAAAAGATGAGATTGATTATTTAAAATTAGATGGATTTGGAGAGCAAATGGCTAAATCTATTGCTAATTTTTGCGTGATTAATAAAGAGCTAATTATTAGATTTTATGAGATTTTAAGGCTAAAAAATACAAATATAAAATCTAGTGATAAATTTGCAAATACGACTTTTGTAATAACTGGCACACTTAGTAATCCAAGAGAATATTATGAAAATATAATCAAAGAAAACGGCGGAAAAACTAGCTCAAGTGTTAGCAAAAAAACTTCTTATTTATTGTGTGGAGATGATGCAGGAAGTAAGCTTACTAAAGCTAAAGAATTAGGCATTAAGATACTTAATGAAGATGAGTTTAAGGCACTTTTATGAGAGCTGATTTATTCGTAGCAAATAAATTAAATATAAGCCGAAATAAAGCTCAAGAATTATTAGAAAATGAAAAAGTATTAATCAATAATGAAGTAAAAAAGGCAAGTGATAAGATACTGCAAGATTATGAATGTAAATTATTAGATGAAGTTTATGTTAGCAGGGCTGCTTATAAATTAAAAGGATTTTTAGAAGAATTTGAATTAAAAATTAGCGGAATTAATTGCTTAGATGTTGGCTCTAGCACGGGTGGATTTACCCAAATATTACTTGAAAATAATGCTTTAAGTGTTACTTGTGTAGATGTTGGAGATAAACAATTGCATAATAGTTTAAGAGCAAATCCAAAGGTAAAAGTATTTGAAAATACAGATATTAGAGATTTTAAATCAGCTCCATTTGAAATAGTTGTGTGCGATTTAAGTTTTATATCAGCTAGATTGATAATAAATGATTTAATAAGACTAAGTAGCAAGTATTTAATCATTTTATTTAAACCACAATTTGAAGTAGGAATTAATGTAAAACGTTCTAAAAATGGTGTGGTAAAAGATGAAAAAGCCGTGCTTAAATCTTGTGAAGAATTTGAAAAAGAAGTAATAAGATTAGGTTTGATTTTACTTAAAAAATCAAAATCAAAACTTAGCGGAAAAGATGGAAATTATGAATATTTTTACGCTTTTTCAAAATGAAATAATAAAAGCAAACAAATGTGATTTAGAAAATATTACAAGTTTAGCAATAGGGTGTTTTGATGCTTTACATTTAGGGCATTTTGAACTGATAAAAAGGCTTGATGATAATGGAGCTTTATTAATAATATATAAAAAAACAAGAGAATTAGTTCCGATAATTTATAAGCAAGAATTGCTAAATTGCAAAATATTTTTTGTAAATCTTGATGAGATAAAAGATGAAAATGCGTATAATTTTACACAAAATATTATGTATAATTTTACACAACTTAAATATTTTGTAGCAGGATATGATTTTCATTTTGGTAAAAATAGACAAGCTCACGCAAAAGAATTGCAAGAATTTTCTGGGCTACGATGTATTATCGTAGATGAATTTAAAATAGATAATATAAGCGTTCATTCAAGTTTGATTAAAGAATGTTTATTGAATGCTGATTTAGAAAGTGTGAATAAATTTTTAGGTAGAAATTATTTCATTCAAGGAAGACAAATCAAAGGTCAAGGTTTAGGAGCTAAATTTTTTGTCCCTACTATTAATGTAGATTATGATAATTATTTTTTACCAAAAGAAGGTGTTTATTTTACTAAGGTTTATTTAGATAATGAGTGTTATTTTGCAGCTACTTTTTTAGGCAAACGCTCAACTGATTTAAATACGGCTTTAGAAGTGCATATTTTAAATAGTTCAAATTCTTATTTTAAATTCCACAAAATTAAAATAGAGTTTTTAGAATTTTTTAGAGAGAATAAAAAATTTGATAATTTTGATAGTTTAAAAGAACAAATCAACTTAGACATAAAAGCTCTAAGTTTAAAGGCTAAAGATGAAAGATGAAGTTTTTAACGAAGAATTAATAAAACAATTTGAATTTGATGAAAAAGTGGTGCGTGTGTTTGATGATATGGTTACTCGTAGTGTGCCGTATTATTTGCAAAATCAAGAATTAATTTTTAAAATTCTAAGTCAGATTTTGCCAAAAAATGCAAAGGTTTTAGATTTAGGTTGCTCAACTGCAAATACACTTTTAGCACTTTCAAAAAGAGATGATTTAGAGCTTTTTGGACTTGATAATTCAGAGCAAATGCTAAATAGGGCTAGAATTAAGGCTAGTGATTTAGGTGTTAAAATTAATTTGATTAATAAAAATATAGAAGATATTTTAAGTCTTAATGATAGTTTTGATGCGATAATTTGTTCTTATACCTTGCATTTTATTAGACCGCTTTTAAGAGAAGATTTATTACAAAAAATATATAAGTTATTAAATAAGAATGGGATTTTTATTTTATGCGAAAAAGTGCTTTATGAAAATAAAATTTTACAAAAAAATATAATTGATATTTACGAAAATTATAAGGAATTGCAAGGATATTCAAGATATGAAATAGCTCAAAAAAGAGCTGCTTTAGAAAATGTTTTAATACCTTTTACTTATGATGAAAATATAAAAATTTTAAGCAACGCTAATTTTAAGCAAATTGATTGCTTTTTTAGGTGGGCAAATTTTTGCTCTTTTATAGCTTTTAAGCTTTAAATGTTACGAAATGTAACAAATAATATAAAATTATTTTAAAAATATCTTGACATCAAAAATATTTTTTGCTTTAATCAACAAATATTTTTAAACAAAGGATTTTAAATGATGATGCAGATGCGCTAGCGTCTGGCTTTTAAAGACTTTCTTTTTTAGCTAGACGCAAATTAATTATATTAAAGCAAGCAAGCTAAAAAAGAAAGATAAAATATTTTTGCAACTTACAAAACTCTCAAAAATTTTTATTTTTCTTTAAATTAAATTTTAAGGAAAGTTATGATTGAAATTAAAAATCTTAAAAAGTATTACGGAAATACTTGCGTAATAAACGATGTAAGTCTTGATATTAAAAAGGGCGAGATTTATGCTATTGTCGGACAAAGTGGAGCTGGTAAAAGCACACTTTTAAGATGTATAAATGCACTTGAAAGCTATCAAGCAGGTTCATTAAAAGTATTTAATCAAGAAATTAAAGACCTTAAAGAAGAAGAGTTAAGAAAATTAAGAACCGAAGTTGGAATGATTTTTCAACATTTTGCTTTAATGGGTAGAAAGAGTGCTTATGAAAATATTGCAATGCCTTTACTTTTACATAAAAAAGATAATGTAGATAAAAGGGTTAAAGAATTGCTTGATTTGGTTGGATTAAGCGATAAGGCTAATTCATATCCTGCAAATCTTAGTGGTGGTCAAAAGCAAAGAATTGCAATAGCAAGAGCACTTGCACTAAATCCTAAGATTTTATTAAGCGATGAAGCAACTAGTGCACTTGATCCTGCTACTACTAATCAAATCTTAGATTTATTAAAGCAAATAAACAAAGATTTAGGCATTAGCGTTGTATTAGTAACTCATGAGATGGACGCTGTTAAAAGAGTAGCTGATAAAGCTTGTTTATTAAGTGGTGGAGAAATCATTGGCAATGGAGAAATTAGCGAAATATTTTTAAAACCAAGTAAGAAGATGAGAGAATTCTTAGATGAGAGTGATTGTGTGCCAGAAAGTGGGCTTAATATAAGATTAATTTTCCCTAAAGAAGTAGCACTTGATGGAGTAATTTCTAAAATGGCAAGAGAGCTTAATATTGATTTTTCAATAGTTTGGGGAAAAATTGAAAAGCTAAATGATATTGCACTTGGTTCACTTATTATAAATATTAATCCAAGTGATAAACAAAGAGTGTGTGAATATATTAATAAAAGTGGCGTTTTATGGGAGGAAGTATGAATTATTTTGATAATTTTCTAAGTCATTTTGACAAGATTTTATATCCTGCATTAAAAGAGACTTTATATATGAGTATTAGTGCTACTATTATTGGTTTTGCACTAGGACTTGTTTTAGGAATATTTCTTTTTGTTAGTAAAAAGGGTGGTTTGTATGAGAATTTAGGCTTTTATAGAGTGCTTGATTTTGTAGTGAATATATTCCGTTCTTTTCCGTTTTTAGTATTAATTATTGCTTTAATTCCTTTTACAAAGTTTTTAATAGGAAAAAGCATAGGAACAACTGCGGCTATTGTGCCACTTACAATTGGAATTGCTCCATTTATTGCAAAATTAGTGCAAAGTGCTTTAAATGAAGTAGATTACGGAATAATTGAAGCAGCTAAGAGTTATGGTGCTAGTAGAATACAAATTATTTTTAAGGTCGTATTGTATGAAGCGTTACCGGCGTTAATTAATGCAGCAACGCTTACTTTAATAGTAGTCATTGGATATAGTGCAATGGCAGGAATTGTAGGAGGTGGGGGACTTGGCGATGTTGCTAATCGCTATGGTTATCAAAGATTTAAAACAGATATTATGGTAGAAACGGTTATTGTTTTGATTGTATTGGTTCAAATCGTTCAGATTTGGGGGGATTTAGTTGAAAAAGCTTTAAGAAAAGGTAAGGATAAATATCTTTATATTTCAATTTTAGCTTTAGTTATTTTATTTATTTATTCAGGAAATTTTATTTAAGGAGATATTATGAAAAGATTGTTTAGTTTAGCTGCTTGTTTGGCTTTAAGTGCAAATTTATTTGCTGATGTTATTAGTGTAGGTGCAACACCTGTTCCACATGCTGAAATTTTAGAAGAAGTTGCAAAAATTGTTAAAGAAAAAGGTCATGAGTTAAAAATCGTTGAGTTTAATGACTATGTATTGCCAAATCTAGCGGTTGATGATGGCGAAATAGATGCAAATTTTTTCCAACATAAACCATATTTAGATGAGTTTAATAAGCAAAAAGGAACAAAATTAACTCCAGTTGCACCAGTTCATCTTGAGCCAATGGGAGCATATTCTAAAAAGATTAAAGATATTAAAGATTTAGGAGATAAGGCTTTAATTTATATTCCAAATGACCCAACAAATGAAAGTAGAGCTTTAGATATACTTGAAGCTGCAGGGCTTATTGAACTTGATAAAAATGTAGAGCTAAAAACTCCACTAGATATCGTAAAAAACCCTAAAAATCTTGATATAAAAGAGTTAGAAGCTGCACAATTACCAAGAGTTTTAGATGAGTGCGATTTAGCTGTGATTAATTCAAATTACGCATTAGCAGCGAAGTTAAATCCTACAAAAGATGCGGTAATTATTGAGGGTAAAGATAGTCCATATACTAATGTTTTAGTAGTTAAGACTGATAATATTAATAGTGATAAGACAAAGGTTTTAGTTGATTCTATAAATGATGCAAGAATTAAAAAATTTATAGAAGAAAAATATAAGGGCGAAATAATCCCAAGTTTTTAAGGAGAAAATATGAAAAAATTAGCTTTAAGTTTAGCATTTTGTTTATACGCTAGTGCGGAAATTTTAAGAGTAGGGATTACTCCATATCCAAATGCTACTATTTTAGAAAATGTAAAAGATGATTTAAAAGAGCTTGGATATGAGTTAAAAGTTGTAGAATTTAATGATTATATTCTGCCAAATCTTGCATTAAATGACGGGGAATTAGATGCTAATATGTATCAACATAAGCCTTTTTTAGAAGACTTTAACGAGAGTAAAGGCACTGATTTAGTAGCGGTTGCTAATGTGTTTTTACCTCCAATGGCAGCATATTCAAAAAAGGTAAAAGATATTAAAGAATTAAAAAATAATGCTTTAGTATATATCCCAAATGACCCAACAAATGAAAGCAGGGCTTTAGACATACTTGAAGCAGCTGGACTTATTAAGACAAATAAGGAAGTAAAATTTAGAAGCGTTATTGATATTACGGAAAATCCTTTAAATCTTGATATAAAAGAGTTAGAAGCTGCACAGGTTCCAAGAGTTTTAGATGAGTGTGATTTGGCTGTAATTAATACAAATTACGCATTAGCAGCGAAGTTAAATCCTACAAAGGATTCTATAATATTAGAAGATTTAAATAGCCCTTATGTAAATGTTATTGCTGTTAAAAAAGGCAATGAAAATAATGAAGGGGTAAAAGCTTTAATAAAGGTTATAAAAACAGAAAAAATTAAGAAGATACTTGAAGAGCAATTTAAAGGTGCTATAATCCCAGCATTTTAATGATTAGGAATTTGCTTTTGGCAAATTCCTTTTTTTTTATTTCTTTAAAATTTAAGGAGAAGTGTTGAGATTTATTCTACTATTTTTATTATCATTTAGCTTGTTTGCTAAGGAAATTACTTTCAAAGATGTAACAGGAAACGAAATTACTTTAAATACCCCAGTTAATAGAATAGCTTTAGGTTTTTACTATACAGATTTTTTAGCAGTTGGTGGAGAAAAATCATTTGATAAGGTTGTTGGTTTTTCAAAAGCAGTTTGGAGTGAATGGAGTCCAATTTCTTGGCAAATGTATTTAGATGTAATGCCTAATTTAGACAAAATTGCAGATTTTGGTGAAGCAGAATCAGGCACATTGTCAATTGAAAAAATATTAGAATTAGAACCTGATGTATTAGTTTTAGCTAAATGGCAATATGATACATTAAAAGATACTTTAAATCCAATTAAACTAGCAAATATCCCAATAATAGTAGTAGATTATCACGAAGGAAAATTACAAAACCACGAGATAAGCACTAAAATTTTTGGAATTTTAACCAACCAAGAAAAAAGAGCTGAAGAAATTATGAATGATTATAAAAGTCGTTTAGAATTAATTCAGACAAGAACTAAAGATATTAAAAATAAAGTAAAAGTTTATATAGAATACGGAATTAATGGCCCTAGTGATAATGGAGTTACATATTCACATTATATGTGGGGAAGTTTGATTGATAAAGCAAATGCTAAGAGTATTGCTGATGGATTTATTAAGACTTGGGGAGCTATTAATCCTGAAGAAATCATAGTTCAAGACCCTGAAGTAATTATTATAGCAGGTCGTGAAAGCGAGCTTAAGAAAAATAAAACTTCAATGGTAATGGGTAATAATATAAGTTTTGATGAAGCAAATACTAGGTTAAGAGGGTTTTCTAATAGAACTACTTGGCAAGATTTAAACGCAGTAAAAAATCATAGAATTTATGGTGGTTATCATAGTATGCTAAGGACTTTAGGGGATATTTTTATGTTAGAATTTGTAGCAAAAGCTGCTTACCCTGAGTTGTTTAGCGATATTAATCCAAGTGATGATTATATTAATTATCATAAGAAATATTTGCCAATTATTCCTGATGGAACTTTTATGTTAAAGCTTGATGATGAGAAATTTTAATAGAGAAATTCTTTCATATAAAGCAATTGTTTATAAGAGATTGGGATTTTTACTAATCTCTTTTTTATTAGCATTAGTATTTTTTATACTAGATATTTCTACAGGACCAGCTCAACTTGATTTAATTATTGTATGTAAAGCTTTATTATCTAAAGCACTTGATATAGATATACAAAAGAATTTCGTTAATATTGTTTATAATTTAAGATTGCCTATGGCATTAATGGCACTTGTTGTTGGAGCTTCATTAGGACTTGGCGGAGCTTTAATGCAAACTATTTTAAATAATTCTTTAGCTAGTCCATATACTTTAGGTCTTAGTGCTGCAGCTGGATTTGGAGCTTCATTAGTGATTGCATTTAATATAAGTTTTATAAGTTCTTTTATTAGCATTCCATTAGGAGCATTTTGTGCTAGTTTGTTAAGCTCTGCAATATTATTTATGTTTGCTAAAAATAACAAATATAACACTCAAAGTTTAGTTTTAGTTGGTATTGCTTTATTGTTTTTATTTCAGTCTTTTTTATCTTTAGTGCAATTTTTATCAAGTCCTGAAGTATCTCAACAAATATTATTTTGGCTATTTGGAAGTTTGCAAAAAGCTAATTATACGAATATTTTAATAGTATTTTTGGTTACTTTATTTTGTTATTTAATTTTATTAAAAGATAATTGGGCTTTAAGTGTATTTAGGCTTGGGGAGAAAAATGCTAAAGTTTTAGGGGTTAATTTAGTATATTTAAGAATTAAAGTTTTATTATGTGTTTCTTTTGTTAGTTCTGTTGCTATTTCTTTTGTGGGCGTTATAGGTTTTATAGGTCTTGTTGCACCACATATTGCAAGGCTTATTATAGGAGAAGACCAAAGATTTTTCTTACCAGCTTCAATGATAATAGGAGCTTTATTTTTAAGTTTAGCTTCTAGTGTTTCAAAATTGATAATTCCTGGTAGTTTATTTCCTATAGGAATAGTAACCTCTTTTATTGGTGTTCCTTTTTTCTTTTTTATTATATTAAGGAATAAAAATGCTTAAAATTAATAATCTAAATATAAAAAAAGGAAATAAGACTATTTTAAATAATATAAACCTAGAATTTAAATCAGGTAAAATTTATGCTATTTTAGGTGCTAATGGTGTAGGTAAAAGCACATTATTAGATGCTATTTTTCAACTTGATAAAAAACATAATATGACTTATCGTAATATTAATTCAGATAATATTAAAAAATGGCAAAGTAATATAGGTTATATGTTACAAAGTTTTCATACCCATACAAACCTTAGTGCTTTAGAAGTAGTTTTACTAGGTGCTTATAATGAATTAGGTTTAAAAATAAGCGATGAAATTTTAAATAAAGCAGTTAATGTTTTAAAGGAATTTAAAATTTCGCATCTTGCTAATATTAATATTAAAGATTTATCTGGCGGTCAAAGACAAATGATAGCTTTTGCTCAAGTTTTGCTTAAAAACCCAAGTATTTTATTACTTGATGAGCCTGTAAGTGCATTAGATATTAAACACCAATGTATTTTATTAGAAGCTTTAAAAAAGATTACAATTGAAAATGATTTAATAAGCATAGTTGTTTTACATGATTTAAATTTAGCGAGTTTATATTGTGATGAAGCAATTTTTTTACATAACAACAAGGTTTATAAAAATGGAAAGATTAACGATGTTATTACACTTGATTTAATACGAGAAATTTATGAAATCAAGGCAAATTTAAGTATAGTTGAAAACAAGAAATTTATTCAAATATTAGGTTCATTAAACAAGGAAAATTATGACAACTCAAATCAAGCAGTTAATATCTAGACTGATTAATTTTTATGATTATATTTATTTAATCATACTTTTGGCGACAATTTTACATGTGTCCTTTTTGTTTATATTTTATTATATGAAAATATATGAGCTATTTTATGTAAATATAGTCTCAACCTTAATTTATGTATTAATAATTACAAATTTTAGTAGCGATAAAATAAAAATTTATTATGCCGTTGTATATTTTGAAGTTTTAATCCATCAGCTAATCGCAATTTATTACTTAGGTAGTGCTAGTGGATTTGACTTGTTATTATGTTGTTTGATACTTGTGCAATTTTTATTTTTTAAGAAAAGCACCTGTTTTGTATCAACAATTTTAATTATTTTTTTAATTTATCTTAGTTATTTTCAAGCAGATTCTATTGTGCTACATAGTGATAAATTTTTTGAAATTAACGAATATAAAAATGCAAATATTGTTCTTTATCCAATCAATTTAGCGGTTTTATTGGTATTTTTAGTGGTTTATGGTGTATTGGTAACCGTTATTCCTAGTAAAAAAATTAACGATTTAGCTCAAATTGTATATAAAGATTTTTTAACAGGTTTATATAATAGAAAATATATGGAAGATGTTGTGTTATCAAAATATAACAAACAAAGAATTTTAATTGCGGTATGTGATATTGATAATTTTAAACATATAAATGATACTTATGGTCACCAAACCGGAGATATTGTGCTAAAAATGTTGGCTATAGTTTTAATCAATAAGTATAAAAAATATTCTGATTTTAATATTAATATTTGTAGATGGGGTGGGGAAGAATTTTTAATCATTGCAGATATTGATAATAAAAAAGATGCTGAAATATTTTTAAATGACATTAGAGAAGAAGTGTTTAAATTAAAGATAAGTGATTTGCAAGAAACAATAAGTATTACAATAGGTGGATATATAGCTAATTTTAATCAAAAAGATTATAAGCAACTATTTGAAATTGCTGATAAGAATTTGTATCTTGGCAAGAATACGGGTAAAAATAAATGCGTAGTGAGTGTTGAAGAATAATAAAATTATGTAAGTTTTGCCTAGTTTTATCTAGTGAGCTTTAATTATTAGAATTAAAAAACCAATAAAATATAATAC
>NZ_JACGAR010000030.1:0-17781 GCF_020137585.1 Campylobacter sp. RM12654 | reverse complement strand
TTTGGACTTTGCTGTAAATTAAAATGACTTATGAATAATATTCCGTGAAAAGCAATCATTAAAAATGAGAAAAAATAAAAGATAACTTTAATAAATTTTTGATTTTGTTTCATTATTAACTTATAAAACCACCAAATTAATAGTGAAAATACAATTGGTAGTAATAGTTGTAAAACTACAAATCCCCCACCGATATCTCTATCAATAAGCCCAACTCTTATAACCAAATAAAAAAATAAAATATATAAAGCTATTATAAATCTAGGATAAAGGTTCATTCCTATAAAAAATGTAAGGGCAAAAAGCGTAGGATAGGTAATAAAAAATGGCACATAAATTATAGGAATTAAAATACTAATAATTCCACTAGCTAAACCATGTAAATTATCTAAAAAATATGTTAGATATATTAAAAACTCATTCATATCCTACCTTTAAAATAAAGTTAATTTAGTAATAATACATTCTTTATCACACTAAATCAAATCAAAAATCTTAAGCAAAACAATAACTAATCTAATAACAAAATAAACACAAGCTAACTGCAAACCAAATATAACAACTTTTATAAAAGGATTGTAGTATTTGTTAAAAAATCTAAAAGCTTTATCATAGTATTTATAAAAAAATCTAAAAATATTAAAACCACACACGCCGTATTTTTTATATATTGACAATTGTTTTAGAAGTAGTTCTGTTTCTTTTACATGTTCTTTGAAAAATTCCTTCTCGCGTCTAAAAGCATCAAGCAAATCCTCATAATACCATGCACAATCATGATAAAACTTCTTTGGTATATCGTTTATCATAGTTATGTTTTCATTTTTCATAATCTCTTTACAAGTAGCATGAACAAAACTATGACTAGGATTATCGCTTACTATCACACGCACTGCACCTGATGTCTCTCGTGCAAAACGCTTTAAAAGAGTCTTATACATAATTTCAAATTCCACATAAGCTTTGTATTCTTTTGTATCATGTAATTCTTTGTTTAAGCGAGAGCTAAATATATTATAAATATCAACACACTTAAACATATCGCTTTTTAAGGTTTTTAACAAGCTTTGCTCGTCTATATCAAAAACCCTTATAAAAGCGTTTTTCAAGCTTGTATTTGTATCAATATCCAAAAACTTTAAAGCGATAGTTTTATCAATACTTCTTGTATCTTTTATATCATTTACCCCTTCGCAAAAAACTGTGTATTTATTAAAAACTCCAAGATATCTTAAATCTAAATGCTTTGCTATATAATCAAAATACCCTGTATCATCAGCAATATCCAAAATCTCGTTTGCCTCATCTAATGATAATTTTATTTGTTCTAACTTTTGTTTAGTTATCTCATCTAAAACATATATTTTTCCTCCGTAGCCTTTACAAGATAACAAAGCATCTTTTACTACGCTAAAGATTTCATCTTTGCTAAGCGGTGATTTATCTTTAATGTCTAAAACTCTACATATATAATCATACCCTATTACATTAAAGCCTTCTTTGTTATCTTTAATAGTAGAATCAAGCACTTTTATATCTAAAATCTCATAGATATAATCATACATCTCGTTTCCAATCATCTCGTGCAAATTATAATCTATCACAAGCTCTATAAAGGTATTTTGATACCACATAATATACACAGCCTTGCTAAGATAAGCATGATCAAACTCTGGGTCTTCATAATGATAGCATTCAAGCAAAAAACACTCTTTATCACTATCAAATAAAAACTTTTTTCTTTCTGGAATAGTTTTATACCTTCTATTGTAAATGTTAAAGATTTTAGATAATTTATATTTTTCATCAAGTTCTTTTGTGATTACTACATTTTCAAAAGCCATTTTTACCCCACTTTTTATAATATTTTAAAATAATACTATTTTTATATTTTAAAATCATTGTATTTTTTAAATACCTTTAAATTAAAATATAAAATATGAAAAATATCAATAAAAATATCTAAAGCATTTATTTAAATTCTACTAATTTTAAAGAATTTAAAACAAGATTTGAAAGCTAAAAAATGTAGTTAAAAATTATAGATATTTAAAATATTCATATTTATTTAAATATTGTAATTAGAAAATGTATTGTGATATTAATAATAAATAAGGGGATTATATCCCCTTATAATTAGTCGTTTTTATGAATTTGTAATTTTGCTCTTGAATAAAGTCCCGTTCCAACAGGTATCATTCTACCTAAAACAACGTTTTCTTTTAAGTCTTCTAAATAATCTACTTTACCAGTTACACTAGCTTCAGTTAATACCTTAGTAGTTTCTTGGAACGAAGCAGCTGAAATAATACTATCACTGCTAACTGACGCACGAGTAACACCCGTTAAGCGTGGTTCTGCAATAGCTGGACTTCCACCAAATTTCATAACAGCTTCGTTTTCTTCAGCAAATCTACGCTTACTTACTACATCGCCTACTATAAACTTAGTATCTCCACTATCTATAATGGTTACTTGTCTTAACATTTGTGAAATAATAATTTCTATATGTTTATCACTAATTGCAACGCCTTGTCCGCTATAAACTTGCTGAATTTCGCTAATTAAATAATGGTGTAATGCTTTCTCGCCTAATATTCTTAAAATATCATTACTTGTAATTGTTCCATCAGTTAAACGCTCACCTGCATGAACCATCTCACCATCTCTTACTTGGATTTGGCTATGGCGGTCAATCGTATGCTCAACCAAATTGCCATCAGCACCTTCTATAGTAATAACTTGACGCATACGGCTAGCTTGACCTAGTCTTACAATTCCATCAATCTCAGCTAATGTAGCAGGGTTTTTAACCTTTCTTACTTCAAATAATTCAGTAACTCTTGGAAGACCACCCGTAATATCCTTAGACTTAGTTGCTGCCTTTGGAGTTTTAGCTAGAATTTGAGCTACTTTTACCTTTTCATTATTATTTACATAAATAACGGTTTTTGATTCTAGTTGATATCTGATTGTGCTTCCATCATCTTTTGTAATCACAATAGCAGGTTTCATACTAGCAGGTAAATATTCATTAACTACTAAAGAGCTATTTCCTGTTAATTCATCAGTTTGCTCTTCAACACTAAAGCCTGGTTCAATATCTACAAAGCTTACAATACCATCACTCTCAGCTATTATAGGGTTATTATATGGATCCCATTGAGCTATTATATGGCTTTCATTACTTGCATCTGTAACTATTAAATCATTAGCGTTTTTAATTATTTCATTACTTCCAAATTCTATTTTAGATTTTCTTGGAACATAATGGCGAATAGCTTCTCTATCATTTCCATCTGAAATAATTACAAATAAACCTTTTTCATTAACTATATGACCTTTTTTAAGCTCAATTTTTTCTAAACCATCGCTTTTTTGAATGTAATAGTTTAATTTACCAACCGCATTTGCTCTAATATCTTGAGCTACTGGTGCTCCATC
Organism: Campylobacter sp. RM12654; assembly: GCF_020137585.1. Classification (NCBI taxonomy): domain Bacteria; kingdom Pseudomonadati; phylum Campylobacterota; class Epsilonproteobacteria; order Campylobacterales; family Campylobacteraceae; genus Campylobacter; species Campylobacter sp. RM12654. The sequence goes on along the minus strand of NZ_JACGAR010000030.1, from coordinate 14,337 downwards.
TTCTATTAATAATTCTGATGCGTAAGGAATACGTCTTGGAATATTATAGTCTTCTTTAATAACTTCAACTATACTTTCATTTTCAACAACTTTATCACCTTCTTTATAAGGTAAATAAAGCTTTCCTAATAAGTTTCCACTAACACCAGCTAATTCGTTGATTTTTGCAACATCGTGTTTTCTTAAAATATATTTTTGCTCTTTTTTACCTGATTTTACAACTATAGTTATATCATCGTGCGCATTAATATATGAAATACTTCCATCAAATGGAGCTTTAATCTTAGGCTCAACTAAAAGGATATTTGCATTTCTACGATTTGCGATAATTTGTTTGCCTTCATTATTTTTATAAGTTTGAACATTATAAAATCTTATGAAACCTTCTTTTTTAACTTCTACTTGTCTATCTTGCATATCAGTTGTAGCAGTTCCCCCGCTGTGGAAAGTTCTAAGTGTTAGCTGAGTTCCTGGCTCACCGATTGATTGAGCTGAAATAATACCAACAGCTTCACCAGTTTTAACTAACTTACTTTCAGCAAGGCTAATTCCGTAGCACTTAGCACAAATTCCTTTTTTAGCTTTACAAGTAATTGGAGTTCTAATTGTAACTGATTTGATATTGCTTTGAACAATACTTTTTGCTTTTACTTCATCAATTAATGTGCCTTCATTAAATAATACTTCATTGCTAATTGGATCAATAACATCATCAGCTAAAACCCTACCTATAATTCTATCGTGTAAGTTTTCAACTACAACACCATCAGCAGTAATTTCACTAACTTCTATACCTTCGTGAGTTCCACAATCATTCATAGTAATTTTCACATTTTGAGCAACATCAATTAGCTTTCTTGTTAAGTGTCCTGCACTTGCAGTCTTTAACGCAGTATCCGCAAGACCTTTTCTAGCTCCGTGAGTTGAGATAAAGTATTCAAGAACATTTAGCCCTTCTCTAAAGTTTGAAGTAATTGGTGTTTCAATAATAGAACCATCAGGTTTAGCCATAAGACCACGCATAGCTGCTAGCTGTGAAATTTGAGCCGTTGAACCCCTAGCACCTGAATCAGCCATCATATAAATTGAGTTAAATCCTGCTTTATCGTTTTTCATTAAATTAATCATATTTTTTGATAATTCATTATTAGTATTTTTCCAAATATCAATAATTTTATTGTAACGCTCACTAGCAGTGATTAGACCTTGGTTAAATGAGTTTTGGATTTCTCTTACTTTTGCTTTTGCATTTTCTATATTATCGCTCTTTTCATCAGGAACAATAATATCAGCAATAGAAATTGAAATACCAGCTTTTGTAGCGTATTCAAAACCTAAATTCTTAAGATTATCAAGGAAACTTGCACTAATTTCTAAGCCACCATTTTTATAAACATAATCAACTAATGCTCCGATATCCTTTTTCTTTAAAACCTTATTCCATAATTCTTCAGGAACAAAATCAGGTAAAATTGATTTGATAATTAAACGACCCGCGGTAGTTTTAATACTCTTACCATTTACAACTGATTTGATTGTAGCATGAATATCAAGTGAGCCTGTTTGCATAGCCATTAATACTTCATCAACACCAGTGCAAATCTTATTAGCACCTTTTGCATCTGTTTTTTCAAGCGATAGATAATAAATACCTAAAACCATATCTTGTGATGGAACTGTTATAGCTTTACCACTTGCAGGTAATAAAATATTCATTGAGCTTAGCATTAATATCTTACATTCTGCTATTGCTTCTTGGCTAAGTGGAACATGCACAGCCATTTGGTCGCCGTCAAAGTCAGCGTTAAATGCAGCACAAACTAAAGGGTGTAACTGAATAGCTTTACCTTCAACTAGCACTGGATGGAAAGCTTGAATTGAAAGCTTGTGTAGAGTTGGTGCACGGTTTAGCATTACAGGATGATCTTTTACTACTTCTTCTAAACATTCCCATACTTCGTTAGTCTTTTCGCCTATCATTTTATGAGCTTGTTTAACCGTAGTTGCATAACCTTTTTCTTCAAGTTTAGCTAATAAATGTGGTTTAAATAATTCTAAAGCCATTTGTTTAGGTAAGCCACATTGATCCATTCTAAGTTTTGGACCAACAACAATTACGCTACGACCTGAAAAGTCAACACGCTTTCCAAGTAGGTTTTGTCTAAAGCGTCCTTGCTTACCCTTGATGATTTCAGTAAGTGATTTTAGAGTTCTTTTGTTTGCACCTTTAGCTGCTCCTGTTTGTTTTCTAGCGTTATCAAACAATGAATCAACAGCTTCTTGAAGCATTCTTTTTTCGTTTCTAATAATAATTTCAGGCGCATCAAGTTCAATTAATCTTTTTAAACGAGAGTTTCTGTTAATTACACGGCGATATAAATCATTCACATCAGAAACAGCAAATTTTCCACCATCTAAAGACACCAATGGGCGTAAATCAGGTGGTAAAACAGGTAAGCATGTAATCATCATCCATTCAGGGCGATTTCCTTCTCCACTTTGAGAACTTGCTAAAAAGCTTTCTACAATTTTTAATTTTTTAATAATTGCAGGTTTTTTTGATTTTGGAGCTAGCTCGCAAGCTTCTTTTAATTCTCTTACCATATCTACTAAATCAAGTTCAGCTAATAAATCATGAATTACTTCTCCACCCATTCTAGCTTTAAAGCCAGTATCTTCATATCTTTCATTTAAAGCTTGGAATTGTTCTTCGCTGATTACGCTATATTTTGTAACTTTTTTATTATCATCATAAGTTGCAGTATGCGCATCTCCAACAGCTTCTACAATATATGCTTCATAGTATAAAACACGGCTTAAATCTTTTGTAGAAATATCTAAAAGTGTTGAAATTCTTGCAGGTATTGCATTTGAATACCAAGTATGAGCCACTGGAGTAACTAATTCAATATGACCCATTCTAGTGCGGCGAACTTTACTTGTAGTTACTTCAACTCCACATTTTTCACATTTAACGCCTTTAAAACGCATTTTTTTATATTTTCCGCAAAGGCACTCATAATCTCTAATTGGCCCAAAAATCTTAGCACAAAATAAGCCATCTCTTTCAGGCTTAAGTGTGCGATAGTTTATAGTTTCTGGTTTTTTTACTTCACCAAATGACCATGAACGAATAGCCTCAGGGCTAGCTATTTTAAACCCTATGGCATCAAATTGACTTGGTTTTTCTTCTTCGTTAAGTTGGATTTTTTTATATTTCTTATTCATCATCATTATCCTCTTTATAAATCTCAACATCTAAAGCTAAAGATTTTAGCTCGTTTGTAAGAACAAAAAATGTCTCAGGAATTCCTGCTGAAGTTACATTTTCTCCTTTTGCAAGTGCTTTATACGCTGCAAATCTTCCATCAATATCATCAGATTTAATAGTTAGCATTTCTCTTAAAGTATGTGCTGCACCATAAGCTTCTAATGCCCAAACTTCCATCTCTCCAAATCTTTGACCTCCGAATAATGCTTTACCACCAACAGGTTGTTGTGTAACAAGGCTATATGGACCTGTACTTCTTGCGTGAACTTTCTCATCTACTAAGTGGTGAAGTTTAAGCATATACATAACGCCCACATTTACACGCTCTTTCATCTTTTCGCCTGTGCGACCATCGTATAGCTCACTTTTGCCATCCATATCTATTCTAGCCATTTCAAATAGCTTTTTAAATTCTTCTGCAGTTACACCTTCAAAAACAGGAGCTCCAAATTTAACGCCCTTACTCCAATCTCTTGCGTGGCGAATAAACTCATCATCGCTCATATCTTTTAGATATACCTTAGCATCCATTAATCTTGAAATATCGCAAATATCAATCATTTTTTGGCGTAATTCTTTAATAAAATCAGCTCTTTTTGCATCAAATATTTCTTGAATTTGTTCTCCTAGTCTAAGTCCTACTAAACCTAAATGGCTTTCTAGAATTTGACCTATATTCATACGGCTTGGAACACCTAGTGGATTTAAAACAATATCAACAGGTCTTCCATCAGGTAAATAAGGCATATCAACTTCAGGAACTATGCAAGAAACTATACCTTTATTTCCGTGACGACCTGCCATTTTATCCCCAACTTTTAACTTACGCTTAGTTGCTATATAAACTTTTACAAGTTTTACTATACCATTTTGTAAAATATCATCTTTTTCTAATATTTCTAATTTTTCATCATGTTCTTGTTTTAAAGCTTTTTTCTCATTTTGGAAATGATTTTTTAAATTCTCATAATAAGCTTGCACATCTTTAGGATAAGCTTTAATAATACTTCCAATAGCAAAACGATTTAAATTAGATAAATCATCTTCTTTTACGATTTCACCTTTTTTATAAGATGTTCCGCCTATAGTTTCAGCTTTTTCTAAAGGAGTTTCTTTTAATAATTTAGCAATCTTTAGATTTTCTTCTCTATCCATCATTAATAATCTATCATGATAGTCTTTTTCTAATACTAAGCGTTCAGCGTCTTGAGCTGCTTTTGCACGAGCATCTTTTTCATGACCTTTTTTTGTAAATACTTTTACATCAATTACAACGCCTTCAACACTAGCACCTGCGTATAAAGATTTATTAACTACATGACCTGCTTTTTCTCCGAAAATCGCTCTTAATAATCTCTCTTCAGGAGTTGGTTTTACTTCACCTTTAGGAGAAACTTTACCTACTAAAATCATACCAGGTTTTACATGCGTTCCGATTCTTACAATACCGCTTTCATCTAAATGTGCTATATCTTCATCTTTTACATTCGGAATATCACGAGTAATTTCTTCAACGCCATCTTTTAATTCACGAGCTTCTATTTCTTTTTCATAAACATGAACACTAGTAAATGCGTCTTCACGAATCATTTTTTCGCTCATTACAATAGCATCTTCGTAGTTGTAACCATTCCAAGGCATAAATGCAATTAAAGCATTTTTACCAATAGCAAGCTCTCCTTGATCCATAGAAGGGCCATCTGCAATTACTTGTCCTACTTTTACTATATCGCCTTTTCTTACAATTGGTTTTTGAGAAAATGTTGTATTTTGGTTTGTTCTTAAGTTTTTTTCTAGTTTGTAATGGTCTATATATAAACCATTATCATCTTCGCCTAATATAAATATATTATTGCTATCAACTTTTTCTACTTTACCTGAACGCTTAGCTTTGATTGCTTCCCACGCATCTCTTGCTACTACTCTTTCCATACCTGTTCCAACTATTGGAGCAGTAGCAGTAAGCAATGGAACTGCTTGACGTTGCATGTTTGAACCCATTAGTGCACGGTTTGCGTCATTGTGTTCTAGGAAAGGAATTAACGAAGCTGCAAGCCCAACGATAGCCCCTGAAGTAAGGTCAATAAGTCCTACATCTTCGCGTTTTGCTAGTATCGTTTCTCCATCTATTCTAGCTTCAATTAAATCATCAACAATATTTCCATTTTCATCTACTTTAGTAGAAGCTGGTGCAATACAAATTCCTTCTTCTTGAGTAGCTGTTAAATACACGATTTCATCGCTTATTTTACCATCTACAACTTTTCTATAAGGAGCTTCAACAAAACCTAAATCATTAACTTTTGCATAAGTTGAAAGCGAGTTAATAAGACCGATATTTTGACCTTCTGGAGTTTCAACAGGACAAATTCTTCCATAATGAGTTGTGTGAACATCACGAGCTTCAAAACTTGCTCTTTCTTTTACTAAACCACCCTCACCTAAAGCCGATAATCTTCTTTTATGTGTAACTTCACTAAGTGGATTTGTTTGATCCATAAATTGTGATAATTGACCACCCGTAAAGAAATCAAGTAGTGTAGAAGTAATCATTTTTGAATTCACTAAATCACTTGGCATTAATTCTTCAATAGGAGTAGTAATTGAGCTTAATTTATCTTTAATACCTTTTTGAATTTTTGCAAAACCTATGTGTAATTCATTAGTTAATAACTCACCAATAGCTCTAATTCTTCTATTTCCTAAATGGTCTCTATCATCTAAATATCCACGACCTGATTTAATTCTGTAAAGATATTGAATAGTTTTTACTATATCTTCTCTAGTTAAAACGGTTACATATTCAGGAACATCAAGTCCTAATTTGTGGTTCATTTTCATACGACCAACTCTTGTTATATCGTATCTTTCAGGGTTAAATAACATATCTAAAATATAAGTTTTTGCTGCTTCTAAAACAACAGGATCACCTGGTCTTAATACTCTAAATATTTTAGCTATTGCAAATTCTTCTTCATTTTCATAATTTTCTGAACGCTTAAATGATTTAAACATATCTAAATCATTTTGAAGAGTTTTTAACATTGAATCATCAATTCCTGAACCAACATCATTAGCTATTTTAAAATCACTACCATTATGAACTAAAGCAATTAGCTTATCTTCATCAAGCATTGTAAGAGTATCAAATAATAATTCCCCAGTATTTTTATCATATACAGGCTCTGCTAATTGACGATTAGCTAAAATATCAACAGGATATTCTATTAATTTTAAACCTGATTCTTCAAGTTCTTTAATTTTTCTTTTAGTTAATTTCTTACCTGCTTCGTGAACAACTTCACCTTTTTCATTAATTAAATCAAATTCAACTCTATCGCCTATAGCATTAATATCAAATTTTGTATAGAATTTATGTTTTTTTAGTGTTATTGTTTGAATTGGATAAAATAATTGAATAATATCTTCTTTGCTATATCCTAATACTCTTAGTAAAAGTGTTGCTTGGAATTTTCTTCTTTTATTAATTCTTGCATATAAAATATTTTTTGAATCAAATTCAAAATAAATCCAAGCTCCTCTATCAGGTATAATTTGGCTAGAATAAAGTAATTTATTACCTTCTTCGCTTTCTTTAAAAATAACACCTGGACTTCTATGAAGCTGATTTACAACTACTCTTTCAACCCCATTGATAACGAAAGAAACTCTATCTGTCATTAAAGGTATATCACGAATAGTAATATCTTGTTCTTTTATATCTTTAATTCCAATTTTTTCACCAGTTTTTTCATCTCTATCATATAACGTCAAGCGAATTTTTGCACGCAAGTTAGCTGCATACGTAAGACCTCTTTCCATACACTCTCTTACTGTGTATTTAGGCTTTACAAATTCACAAGATACGTAATCTAAACTTAATCTATTTTGAGAATCACTAACAGGAAAAAAAGATTTAAAAACTTTTTCTATACCACTTTCCCTGTCTTCATTACCAATATTTAAAAAATAATCAAAGCTTTTTTGCTGTAATTGTAATAGATTTGGAATCTCAATTTGCTGTGGAACGTTTGAAAAATCCACCCTTAATCTGTTTCCTGAATGTAAGCTATTTAACATATATGTACCTCTTGGTAAGTTTTGAAAGAATAGTTTTGTTGTAAAAACAACACAATACAAAAATAGCCCTAAAAATAGGGCTAAATAAATTATTTAAGTTCAACCTTAGCGCCAGCTTCTTCAAGTTGTTTTTTAGCTTCTTCAGCATCTGCTTTGCTAACACCTTCTTTTAATGTTGATGGAGTACCTTCAACAGCATCTTTAGCTTCTTTTAAGCCTAATCCTGTTAATGCACGTACTACTTTAATAACATTAATTTTGTTAGCACCTGAATCTACTAACACAACGTTAAATTCTGTTTTTTCTTCTTCAGCAGCAGCTGCAGCACCACCTACAGCACCAGCAACCATTACAGGAGCTGCACTAACACCAAATTTTTCTTCAAATTCTTTAACTAATTCAGATAGTTCTAAAACACTTAGATTTGAGATATATTCTAATACATCTTGTTTTGTAATTGCCATTTTTTATCCTTTATAAAATTATTCTTGTTCTTTTTTTTCTTTAAGTGCATTTAAACCGATTGTGAAATTTTGAATCGGCGCATTCCAAACTTGCAATAACATAGCAAGTAACTCTTCACGAGATGGCATTTTAGATAATGCAGTAATTTTATTAGCATCTGCAACTTCACCATCTATGTGACCAAACTTAACTTCAAACGCATTATTTTTTTCAGCAAATTTAGCTGCTACTTTTGTAACTGCTAACGCGTCTTCTCCCCAAAGATAAATATTTGTATCTTTAAGTGTTAAACCATTTTTGCCTGATTTTTCTAAAGCAATACTAGCTAAAGTATTTTTAATAACTTCTACTTTAACATTAGCAACTCTTGCAGAATCACGTAATACTTCTAATTGCTTAGTAATAATACCTTTATAATTACAAACAACAACAGCATTGTTTGTTGTAAATTCATCAGAAAGTCTAGCTATTAGTTCTTCTTTTTGGTTTCTTGTCATCTTTTCTCCTTTCCGATTTATGATTTAAGCAGAGAGACAAAAGTCAATTAAGTAATAAACCTCGGCTGTCACAAATCAAATTTTTATTTAAATTCTTTACGCAAAAAAACTAAAATAAAAATTTGAAAAAGAATAGCTATATTTTTAACATAAAAAGTTTAAAAAATAGCTATTCATAGAAAAAATTATTTTAAATCTAATAATTCTTGAGTTTCAAGTTTTAAACCTGGACTCATTGTTAAAGATAGAGTTGCACTCTTAATATATCTACCTTTTGCAGTTGCAGGTTTGTGTTTATTAATTGCTTTTACAAAAGCACTAACGTTATTTAATAATTTTTCTTCAGAAAAACTAACTTTACCTAAACCAGCATGAATATTTCCTTGTTTATCTACACGGAAATTAACTTGTCCTGACTTAGCATTTTTAACAGCTTGAGCTACATCCATAGTAACTGTTCCTGTTTTAGGATTTGGCATTAAACCTTTAGGTCCTAAAATACGGCCAACTTTACCAACTAGCCCCATTAAATTTGGAGTTGCTATTAATACATCAAAATTAATATTACCTTTTTGAATTTCTTCTACTAAATCATCATCACCAACAATATCAGCTCCTGCTGCTTTTGCTTCATCAGCTTTAATATCTTTTGCAATTACAGCTACACGAACCTTTTTGCCAGTTCCTTCTGGTAATACTACTGAACCTCTTACCATTTGATCAGCATGTCTTGGATCAACATTTAATTTCATTGCTATTTCAACGGTTTCATCAAATTTAGCTGATGATAAAGTTTTAATAACTTTAATACCATCATTTAGTGAATATTCTTTTGTTAAATCAACTTTTTTTAATAATTCTTGAATTCTTTTTGCTTTTTTTGCCATATTTTTCTCCGCATTTTTTAAAGTGCTTCCGCCTTAACCCGGCGGTTAGGTTCTTATTAATCTACTACTTCAACACCCATTGATCTAGCAGAACCTGCAATAATCTTAGCAGCTTGCTCACGATCTTTTGTATTTAAGTCAGCAATTTTTCTATCAACAATTTCAAGTATTTGAGCTTTTGTTAGCTTACCTACTTTATTTTTTAAAGGATTATCAGTTCCTTTTGAAATACCTGCAGCCTTTTTAATTAAATCTGTAGCAGGTGGTTGTTTTGTTATAAATGTAAAACTTTTATCAGCATATACTGTTATAACTACTGGAATATTATATCCCGCCATATCTTTTGTACGCTCATTGAAAGCCTTACAAAATTCCATAATATTAACACCTTGTTGTCCTAAAGCAGGTCCTACTGGTGGTGATGGATTTGCCTTTGTTGCAGCTATTTGTAATTTAATTTCCCCAACAACTTTTTTAGCCATAATGACTCCTTAATTTATTAAATAATTTTTTCTACTTGTGAATATAGTATTTCAACTGGCGTACTTCTTCCAAAAATTGAAACATTAAGTTTTAAAGTACCCCTAACCATATCGTATTCTTCTACAATACCTGTAAAATTCGCAAATGAGCCTTCAGTAATCCTAACACTTTCTCCATTTTCAAAGAAAATTTTAGGTCTTGGAGCTTTTTTATTATTAGCTTTTTCTAAAATCAAATTAACATCCTTCTCACTTAAAGGAGTAGGTTTTTTAGATTCTCCAATAAATCTTCCAACTTTAGGCAATTTTTGAATTTTATGCCATAACTCTATATCTAAATCAATGTTTGCAAAAACATAGCTAGAATATAAACATTTTGCTGTAATTTTCTGTTTTCCATTCTTACCTGTTTCAATAACATCTTCTGTAGGAACTAAAACTTCTTTTAATCTATCAGAAATTCCATTTTCATAACATAATTTCTCAATAGCTCTTTTTACAGCCATTTCGCTACCTGCGTAAGTCTGAATTGCATACCATTTAAAATTCATCTCGCGCCCTTATAAAATACTCTTTAATGAAAAAGACATAATAAAATCAACAAAAGCTAAAAATAAAGAAATAACGGTAACTACAACAACTACCGTAATAAAAGCATTTTTTACTTGTCCTTTAGTTGGAAAAAATACTTTTGCTAACTCAGCTTTTGATAACTTAAAATAATTTATTAATTTTTCCATTTTAAAACCTTTAATTGGCAGGGCAAGAGGGATTCGAACCCCCAACCATCGGATTTGGAATCCGGCGCTCTACCGTTGGAGCTATTGCCCTAAAATTAGCTTTTTAACTTAACTTCTTTATGAACTGTATGTTTTCTTAATCTTGGGCAATACTTTTTAAGTTCTAACTTTTCAGTAGTATTCTTTGAATTTTTAAACGTACTATAATTAATATCGCCTGTTTCTTCGCATTTTAAACCAATTTTAATTCTCATAACATTTCCTTTTAGTTTTTAGAGTAGGTATAAAACCTACTCATTTAAATTACTTAATAATTTTTGATACAACACCTGAACCAACTGTTCTACCACCTTCACGGATAGCAAAACGAGTACCTTCTTCAAGTGCAACTGGTTGAATTAATGATACAGTAATTCTTACGTTATCACCAGGCATAACCATTTCTGTGCCTTCTGCTAACTGAATAGAACCTGTAACGTCAGTTGTCCTTACATAGAACTGTGGTCTATAGTTATTAAAGAATGGAGTATGTCTACCACCTTCTTCTTTAGTTAAGATATAAACTTCAGCTTCAAAGTCTGTATGTGGAGTAATAGTTTTTGGTTTAGCAAGAACCATACCACGAATAACATCTTCTTTTTTTGTTCCGCGTAGTAATACACCTACGTTATCACCAGCTTCACCTTGCTCCATTTCTTTTCTAAACATTTCAACACCAGTAACTGTTGTTGTTTGAGTATCTCTAATACCAACGATTTCGATAGTATCTCCAACTTTAACGATACCTTTTTCAATACGTCCTGTTACAACTGTACCACGACCTGAAATTGAGAATACGTCTTCAATTGGCATTAAGAAATCTTTGTCAGTATCACGAACTGGAGTTGGGATATAGCTATCTACTTGAGCCATTAGCTCTAAAATTTTAGCTGACCATTCGCCATCTTTACCAGCTTTTGCTTCTTCTAAAGCTTGTAAAGCTGAACCAGATACGATTGGAGTGTCATCGCCTGGGAAATCATATGAACTTAATAATTCTCTAATTTCCATTTCAACTAGTTCTAATAATTCAGCATCATCAACCATATCAGCTTTGTTCATAAATACTACGATATATGGAACACCAACTTGGCGTGATAATAGAATATGTTCTCTAGTTTGTGGCATTGGGCCGTCTGCTGCTGAAACAACAAGAATAGCGCCATCCATTTGTGCAGCACCTGTAATCATGTTTTTAACATAGTCTGCGTGGCCTGGGCAGTCTACGTGAGCGTAGTGACGATTTTCAGTCTCATACTCAATATGAGAAGTAGCAATTGTAATACCTCTTTCTTTTTCTTCTGGAGCATTATCAATATTATCATAATCTTTAAGCTCTGCAAGACCTTTTCTTGATAAAACAGCTGAAATAGCAGCAGTTAAAGTAGTTTTACCGTGGTCAACGTGACCAATTGTTCCGATATTCACGTGTGGTTTATTACGTGAGAATTTTTCCTTTGCCATAATACTTCCTCCGTATTAATAAAATTAATTACTAGTCTAAAATTATTACCTTTTTGAATAAATGGAGCTCATAGTGGGACTTGAACCCACGACCTCTCCCTTACCAAGGGAGTGCTCTACCTCTGAGCCATACGAGCGCTCAGAAAAATTATAACTTTAGACAACAAATACACTAAAACTTAAACTATTTTTGGAAAAACTTGTGAAGCGATAAAAATTACAGCTCCCAGTTCTTGCAAAAAAGTTGGAGCGGGAAACGAGACTCGAACTCGCGACCCTCAGCTTGGAAGGCTGATGCTCTAGCCAACTGAGCTATTCCCGCATCTATAATGGTGGTGAGTCGTGGATTCGAACCACGGAAGGCAAAGCCAGCAGATTTACAGTCTGCCCTCGTTGGCCACTTGAGTAACTCACCTTTATTTATAAAAATAAAGCCTTTTTTGTTCTGGTCAAACACTGCTAAAAATAAAATGGAGCTGGTTAAGGGACTTGAACCCCCGACCTGCTGCTTACAAGGCAGCTGCTCTACCAACTGAGCTAAACCAGCATAAATCAAAAATGAAAGACGGCATTATATGTAAAAATTTTTCATTTGTCAAGAGTAAGTTATAATTTTTTTAAAAAAAGGAGCAATATGAAAATTTTGTTTTCACCAAGTGAAGAAAAAATAAATAGCTTAAATGCTTGTAATGTAGATGAATTAAAGATATTTTTTACTAATTTAAATTTAGACAATCTCTCAATAAAATCTCAATTTAGAAAATCATATATAAAGGAATATATAAATCATTTTGATAATTTAGAATTAATTTTTGGTGTTAAAAATACCCAAAATATATTAAATAATTTCTCTAATAAATTATATAAAGCAATAATTTTATACCAAGGAGTTAGCTATAAAGAATTAGATTACAATAGCTTAAGTAATGAAGAAAAAACATATATTGATGATAATGTAATTATATTTTCCAACCTTTTTGGACCTATTCTTGCAAATGATGAGATACCATTTTATAAACTCAAACAAGGGGTGAAATTAAACAAAATCAACCAAGCTAAAGAATATTTAAAAGATACAAAAAATAATCTAAATGAAATAATAAAAGAATTTGCAATTGACCTTAGAGCTGATATTTATAAAGACTATTATCAAATTCAAATTCCACACGCAACTTTTATTTTTATGAAAAATAATAAGCAATTATCTCATAGCTCAAAAGTCTATCGTGGCAGGGTTTTAAGGCTATTAGCACAAAATAATATTACTAATATTAAAGAATTATCTAATATGATTTATACTAATTTTTCTGTAATAAATATAGAAAATATAGAAAATAAAACAATATTTTATATTGATATAAAGGATTAAAATGGGAAGCTTGTATTTACTAGTTATACTAATCGTATTTTTACTGATAGCATTTTTAATTACGCAATATTTCAACGCAAGAATAAATCTATTAAAACAAAAAATATCAGTAATTGATGATAAATTAAACGAAGCAATGAAGCTAATAGAAAGAAATAGATTATTAATAGAAGATAATAAAGAAAATATATTAGCTCAAAAAAAAGCTAGAAAGGACGAAGAATGAATTATTTGCACTTATTAAAAACTCGTTTTGCTTGTAAAGAATTTAATAACGAAAAAGTTTCTCAAGCAAAAATCAATACTATTTTAGAAGCTGGAGTTTTAAGCCCTAGCTCATTAGGGCTTGAGCCTTGGACTTTTTATGTTTTACAAAGTCCTGAAAACATTAAAAAATTAAAACAATTTTGTAATTCTAAAAGACAATTTGAAACTTGTGCTTTTGCTGTAATTGTAGCTGCAAAAAATAATTTTGACCCAAAGGGTAGCGTAGTTCAAAATGCACTTAAAAGAAGAGAAGATTTTGATAAAGTTTATGAATTATATTCGCCTTATCTAAAGCGTTTAGAAACTAGAAACGCTCACGAATATGGAGCTTTACAATGCTATATAGCAGCGACAAATATGGTAAATTGCGCTCATACTTTAGGCGTTGATTCTTGCATTATCGGTGGATACGACGAAGCACCGATTAATGAAGAATTTTTACCAAAAGATGAGTTTTGCGCTTTGGTTTTAACTTTTGGTTATAGAGCAAACGGACAACCAAAACATAAAAAAATGAGATTTTCGTTTAACGAAAAAGTAAAATTTATATAAGCATTCTATCTTCAAAATAAATTACATTTTATACACTAGCCTTTTTAGGCTAGTAAATCCAAAATTATTTTTTATTATTTGGATTTAATTGAGCACCACGATTTCCATGAACTTTTGCGTGAGCTGGGTTTTGACCTGAAGTGCCTTTATTAGCATTAGCTTGATTTGCTTTATGGTTTGCATTAGCATTATTCATAATATCTCCTTTCATAAAATACTTTATT
>NZ_JACGAR010000029.1:0-18814 GCF_020137585.1 Campylobacter sp. RM12654 | reverse complement strand
AATGATTGTGGTGTTCGTGGGAGTGATTATGGTGTTCTTGTGAATGATTATGGGAGTGGTTATGGTGTGAGTGATTACAAGAATGATTGTTTGAATGTTGTTTTATTGGTTTATGAATTAAGTCTTGATAGGTGCAAGTCATTGTTTTTCCTTTAAATTTAGTTTAAACAAATAAATAACAAATGTAACATTTATTTCTTAATTTAAAATAAACTTAAAAAATATATTTGAATTAAAATTAAAATATTTTATAATTTTAGGAGCTAAAAAGCTCCTATTTTTAGCCGTTGAATTTAGTATTGTAATCAAGATAAACAACATGAGTTGCAAGGTATTCATAAAGTCCGTGCTTACCATCAGCACCACCTATGCCACTCTTTCTAAATCCTGCGTGAAAGCCTTGCATAGCTTCAAAATTCTCACGATTGATATAAGTTTCGCCAAACTTAATCTCACGGCAAGCTCTCATAGCTGTGTTTAGATTTTCTGTATAAATACTACTTGTAAGCCCGTATTCACAATCATTTGCCATATCAATTGCTTCATCTAGTGTATCAAAACTTGTAACTGGTAAAATCGGCGCAAAGATTTCTTTTTGCATGATATCGCTTTTGTGGTCTGCATTACTTAAAAGTGTTGCAGGATAGAAATATCCACTAGTATCAGTTATCTTGCCACCAACTTCTAATTTTGCACCTTGCTCAAGTGCGCGTTTTAGCATTGCATCAGCATTTTTAACACCTGCTTCATTTACAAGTGGCCCCATATCAAAATTACCTTTTGCAGTATTTCCGAATGTAATTTTGCTAAATTCATCAGCCATTTTATTAATAAACTCATCATATCTTGATTTATGCACATAAACACGCTCAGCACAATTGCAAACTTGTCCGTTATTACAAATTCTACTTGCTTTAATTGCAGGAATTACTAAATCCATATTTGCATCTTTGCATACTATTGCAGGTGCTTTTCCACCAAGCTCAAGATTTACTTTTATAACATTTTTTGCGGCTGCTTGCATAACTCTAACTCCAGCTTCTACGCTACCTGTTACACTTACCATTCCAATTAGTGGGTTTGAGCTTAGCTCATCTCCAACCTCACTTCCTTTTCCGCTAACAAGTGAGAAAACTCCTTTAGGAACTCCAGCTTCGTGAGCTAATTTTGCAAACTCAAATGCGTTGTTTGGAGTTTCGCTACTTGGTTTAATTACTATTGTATTTCCTGTTACAAATGCAGGTGCAAGTTTTCTAACTATTAAGAAAAACGGGAAATTCCAAGGTAAAATTCCTGTCGTAACACCAATTGCAGTTCTAAATAAAAAGATATTTTCATTTGCTCTATCGCTTTGAATAATTTCGCCTTCATAAGTTCTTGCAAATCCTGCCATATAATCTAAATAATCAGCCGCAAAATCAATCTCAACTTCAGCTAAACCTCTAACCTTGCCTTGCTCTTCTTGTAAAATATCAGCTAGCTTTACTCTATCTCTACGAATTAATTGTGCGATTTTTTTAAGGTAATTTGCGCGTTCAATAGCTGGAAGTGCTTCCCAGTTTTTACCCGCTCTTTTTGCAGCTTCAAGCGCTCTTTTAGCATCATCTCTTGTGCCTAGTGGATACTCACTAACTTGCTCTTTTGTAGCAGGATTATAAACAGGTGCCATTTCTCTTTTTTCAGCAACAAACTCACCATCAATATACATTTGATAACTCTTCATAACTTCTCCTTTTTTAAATGATTTTGAAATATCTTATCAAGGAATATTAATTATTTTTGTATATTCAAAAAAAATTATAATTTTTTTACGAGAATGTGAAAAAAAGTAACACTTTAGTATTTTTAAAAAAAAGAATTTGAAATAAGCATTTCAAATTCTATAAAAGTTATTTTCTATAACCCATTGTAAATATTTCATTTGAGCTATCATCTAAAAGATTTAAATATCTTTCATAATGCTTTAAAATATCTACTATTATTTCTTTTTCATTTAAATATTTTATATCATAACCTAGTCTATCATCGCCAAAAAATGTTATAGGTCTATATTCAAATTCCTTTGATAAATTAGGCAAATTCTCATCATCTAATAAGGTTTTATTTACTTCGTGTTTTTCTATTTTTACCCCATAAATAAAATCTTTTGATAAGTCTTTTTTAATCACTAAACTAATTTTATTTTTTTCTTCTTTTATTAGTGCTTTTAATCCACGCTCGCTTAATTTATCGCAAATCTTTTGCATAGCAGGTTTTACAAGCTCATTTAAAAACTCTTGCATATCTTTTATTTGAGATTGTTTTAAAATCAAATCAAGCCTTTGTTCCCAAAAATCCCCACTCCAATAAACACTAGCCTTACTAACTCTTGTATTAAAATACCTACTATCAACTATTAAGCCTTTAAGTAGTGATGCACACATAATTACAAGCATTAAAGCAAACGGAAGTGCAACTATCATAGTAACGCTTAAAATAGTATCAAGACCACCAGAATATGATAAAGATATTGCAATAGCAATTAAACTAATGCCCCATAAAATGCTTTGCCATTTATAAGGTTTTTCTTTACCACCACTTGCTAAAGAATTTAAAACAAATATCCCACTATCAGCGGAAGTTATAAAAAATAAAACTAAAACTACTAGAGCTAAAATAGTGCTAATTTGTGAAAATGGTAAAAGATTTAAAAACTCAAATAATAATTTTTCAGAACTTTGAGAAAAATTACTTAAAATTTCATTATATTTTAAAGCAGAATTTCCAAATACACTAAACCATAAAACATTAAAAGAAGTAGGAACAATCAAAACTCCAAATATAAATTCTCTAATAGTTCTACCACGAGAAATCTTTGCTATAAAAAAGCCAACAAAAGGCGCCCAACTAAGCCACCAAGCCCAATAAAAAATAGTCCAAGAATTAAACCAGCTAATATAATCTTTATTATATGTATAGGTTTTAAAACTAAACTCAACTATATTTGAAAAATATAACCCTAAATTAGAACTAAAATCAGATAATAGCTCAACCAAATCACCACTAACTAATACAAAAATCATTAGTAAAAATGCTAAAAGCAAATTAATCTCGCTTAATATTTTAAGCCCTTTATTAACTCCACTAATAGCTGAAATAGTAGATAAACTAACAACTATTAATATAATAATAGCTTGTTCGCTAAATGAAATATCACTAAGCCAAGCAATATTAACAAGTCCTGCATTTAAAGAACTTGCAGAATATCCAAGTGTTGTGCTAATTCCAAAAACGGTTACAATTAATGCCAAAATATCAATAACATTGCCCCAAAATCCGTAAATTTTATCTTTTAAAAAAGGATAAAAAGCACTTCTTAAAGTTAAAGGCATTTTATAACGAAAACCAAAATAAGCCATAGCTAAAGCACAAACCCCATAAATAGCCCAAGGATGAATTCCCCAGTGAAATAGAGTATGAATTAAAGCTTCTTTATCATCTATATTTAATGATTTTTTATGAATTATAGGCTCAGCCACACCAAAATACATAAGCCCAACACCCATTCCAGTAGCAAACAACATAGAAAGCCAAGAAAAAAAGCTAAAACTAGGCTCATCATCATCTTTACCTAATTTTATATCTCCAAATTTAGATAAAGCTAATAAGACCATAAATCCTACAAAAAAACTAACACTAAGTATAAAAAACCAAGAAAAATTAGTAAAAACTGAAGTTTTAATATTATTCAAAATACTACTTGTAAATTCTGGTAAAAATATACTTAGTAAAACTAAAATTACAATAAATACTATGCTTGGAACAAACACAGCGGGTAAAAAACTCGTTTTTATCTTCATATTTTCTCCTTGCGTTTTCAGTCTAACAAGGCTTAGTTAATGAGATTTGCAAGATTTAGATGATAATTACATAATTTGTCTATATAAAAGAAAAATTAGCCATTAACCTAAAAAATTTTTTATATCAATTTCTTCAAAAAAAATTATATAATTTTTAATAAATTTTTTATAAATATATATGTAATAATCATAAAAGATAATAATAAAAAATAAAAATTATAATATGCAAATACACTTAAAAAATCTAAAATTAAAATATTATAAGATTTTAAAAAAGATTGATATATCAGCATATTTAGAATTAAAATAGCTAATATAAATAACTTAATAAGTAAAGATTTTTGACTTGTATTAGTGTTTATATTAGTATTAAGATTTGCAAAAATCATTATAAATAAAAACAACAATAAAAATATAAAATTAAACCCTAAAAATAAAACTTCACTTTTTAATAAATAATAATTTATAAAAGGATAAGATAAAAATAAAATCAATAAAATATTTTTATATACTTTCTTAACCCTATAAACCAAGCTAATGCCTAGAATATAAAGAAAAATAAATACAAAAGATATATTTAAAATTTGAAAAACATATTCAAATAATATATAAAAAAACAAAAAATATACCTAGTAAAGCTAGGAATTTAAAATAAAGTTTTTTAGATAAATCTATATGAAAATTCAATAAAAATATATTTAGCAAAATCTCTTTAATTTCTTTCATTTTCAATAATCTTTTGTATATTATCTAGCTTATTTATAAAATAATCAAGCTCATTTTTATCTTTAAAAACACTTAGAATTTTATCTAACATAATATTGTCTATTTTGGTGCAAATTAGTGCTAATTCTTTGGCTTTTTTTGTAGGACTTAAAATAAAGGCTCTTTTATCATTTTGATTAGTTTTTCTAATAACTAAGTCTTTTAAAACAAGCTTATCAACTATTGCTTTTATTGTGTTTTGGTCTTTTTGGGTAAGTTCTGAAAGCTCTTTTTGTGAGATTTTTGGGCTTTTGCATAAAGCATTTAATACTATCCATTGTTCAGGTGTAATGTCTAAGTCTAAAAATAATTTATGTAAATACTGATAAATAATCCTAGCAGTCGCACAGATTTTAATACCTATATTCATATTATCTCCTTACAACTGCTATTTTAACTATTAATTGTTATTTAATTTTGCTTTTATATGTCCTTTATATTCTTTATACCAAGCATCTATGCCTTCTTTTCCTATGATATATGGATGAGTTTTGAAATTATTATTATAAATATTTTCTAATTTTTCATATCCATTATCCTGAAACAAATGCGATTCTAGCTTTGCTACTACATTGTTTTTATCAAGCTCTTTTTTAAACTCATCTAAAGATTTATTATAAGCAATTTGTAGATTTTTATCTTTTGAAATTCCATTTCCACCCCATAAAAATACATTAAATTTCTTACCATTAAACGAGCTTTCAAAGATAATTGAAGTAGTTCCTATGGTATGCCCTGGGGTTAAGAAAGTTTTGATTTCTTTATTACCGAGCTTTATTATTTCTTTATCTTTTAGTAAATGATTAATCGTTGGCTTAGGGTATTTTGGGTCATTTGGGCCTTCGTTGTATGAATACATAAAATCCTTATCAATAGCACTCATCATAACTTTTGCATTATATTTATCTTGAAAATACTTAGCCCCACCATAATGATCGCCATGTCCATGAGTAATTAAGACAATTTTTACATCTTTTGGGTCTAAATTATAAGCTTTTAACCCATTTTCAATCACTTTTGCATCATCATTATCCCACATAGCATCAATTAAAATTATGCCTTCGCTAGTTGTTATTGCGTATGCTACAACGCTTTTTGTCCCAAGACAATAAACATCATCAAAAACCTTAGTAGGCTTTAGCGGAGTATGGTCGTGTAATAATTGTAAAAGCTCCTTAGGAGGCGTGTCATCATTAGCTAATAAATTAGCACCTAAAATACTAAATGCACAAAATAAAATCGTTGCAAATCTTTTCATACTAGACCTTTCTTTAAAAATTAATATGTATGCGTATTAAATTTACACCATAAAAATTAATAACAAACTTAAAACCTATTAATTATTTCTATTTCGCTTTGTTTAAAGTCTAGCGTTTGGGCTTTATTATTTAAATTAAGCTCTATATAAACAACATCACTTAAGCTAGATAAAATCAATACATCTTTTAATACATAATTTCCATCGCTTAATTTACAGATATTTTTCTCTCCTTTTTTAATATCACAATCATTAATATCTAGCTTTTTATAATTTATAAAATAACTCATATATAAACTATTTTTACTAACCACAATATCAGTTCTAAACCCACCAATATTGGCTAATTTAACAACTTTAATATCAAGACTAAAAAAATACCAAATAGAGCAAATTATCCAAATAATTTTTATAATCAAACTAAATCTTTTAAAAAAATATGCAAAAAAACATAAAGTAATAAATATAGCCATCATAACATTTAAGCAATGATTTATCGTTGGAAAAGTTACATTTTCGTTTTGATATATTTGAACTAAACTTAAAAATACTAATTCAATTATGATAATTACTATAATTACAAATAATAAAAATACTCTTTCATACAAAAAATTAAGAATTTTAAAGCCAAATTTATTTGACTTTTTTCTTTTACAAGCTAAAAGCACAACAAATTCAATCATAACATAAGGAATAATCCCTATAAAAATAGAATAAACAAAACACACATATCCAAATGTAAGTAATAAATTAAAATCAAATCTAGGCAAATACCCAACTTCAAATAAATAATATTTTGTATAAGCTATTACAGAAACAAAAGTTATTAAAACTAAAGAAAATCTCATAATTTTTACAAATATATTGGCGAGTTTTAATAATTTAAAATAATTAAAATAAAGCCTTTTAAACTCTCT
The DNA here is from genome assembly GCF_020137585.1 of Campylobacter sp. RM12654. Lineage (NCBI taxonomy): Bacteria > Pseudomonadati > Campylobacterota > Epsilonproteobacteria > Campylobacterales > Campylobacteraceae > Campylobacter > Campylobacter sp. RM12654. Next base: position 12,035 of record NZ_JACGAR010000029.1, on the reverse strand, counting down.
TTTGTAATTTAACATTAATCTTTTAGTATTCCTAGCAAAACAAATTCTAAATTTCTTTAAAAATTTATCAGACATTTTTACTCCTTTTTTTAAATTTAGCAAAAATATCTTTTACTTTTTAAAAAATTCAATAAATTTTTTAATATTTTTATATAATAAAAAAAATTATAAGGACAAAATATGAACTCAAGCTTATTTTTAATGGGAAGAATAAAAGAACTATCAAATGAATTGATTTTAAAAGAACTTAGCAAAAGAGTAGAATTTGATTTATCCTTTTCTCACGCTGATATTTTAAATATATTATTTGATGAAAAAGAATATTGTATGGTTCAAATAGCACAAAAAATACATAGAAGCAAGGCTACAATTAGCTCTTTAATAGACAAATTAGAACAAAATGGATATATCACAAAAAGCCAAAGTAGTAACGATAGTAGAATGTATTTAATAAAAGCAACTCAAAAAACTTTAGATTTAAAACCAATATTTGAAGAAGTATCAAATATAGTTTTTGAAAAATTACTTAAAAACTTTTCAAAAGCAGAAGAGTTATTTTTAGAAGAATTGTTAAAAAAAATGCTAAATAACATAAAAAATTAAAATATATTTAACTTTTTATGCAAAAATAGTTCGTTATCAAACTAAAAAGGAGTTAAAATGAGTAATGGATTTAGCGTAAAAAGTCTAGGAGAATTTAAAAATATTCAAAGAATTGATTTAAAAGAAGCTTTAGGATTTACATCTTGTGAAATAAGTATTAACACAATGGAAGCAAATACTAATGTGCCTTTTGTTCATCATCATAAAGAAAACGAAGAAGTTTATATTATCTTAGATGGTAACGGGGAAATAAAGTTAGATAATGAACTAATTTTAATTAAAACAGGAGATATAATTAGAGTTGCACCTAGTGTAAAAAGACAGATTTTTGCAAAAACTAAACTAAATTATATCTGTATTCAAGCAAAAGAAAATTCTCTAACCCAATACACTTTTAGTGATGGTGTAGTAGAGTAATTTAACTTAGGAGCAATCCTAAGTTAAGCAAATATATTAATCAAATAAGTATTCAAACATTTAAAAACTCTGTTATGAATACTTTCTTCGCCATCATTTCTTCCAATCCACATAAAACTCTCCTTAAATATCTTATACTTTAAATTGTTTTAATTAAATAAACAAGAAATACTTAAAAATTGAGTTTAATATGTGTAATTTGGTAATAAAATTAGGAAATAAATTCCTAATTTTGTAAAGATTTATAAATCACATCTAAAACGCTGCCATCACGATATTCTACAACGCCTACTACCTCATCGCCAAATTTAATACTAGCTGGTTTGCCTGTGATTTTTTCTGCCATTTCTTTTAGTTCTTCAATAGTATATAATTTAATACCTGCTTTTGTGAAATTCTCTATTAAATCAGTTCTTTTAGGATTTACTGCAATTCCGTAATCAGTGCAAACCACATCAACATTTGCTCCTGGAGTGCAAATCGTGCTTACATTATCAACTACGATTGGAATTCTAGCACGAATTAATGGTGCTAAAATCATTGCAATTTTTGCACCTTCAGCAGTATCTTGGTGTCCGCCTATTGCTTGATTAATAACACCTGTTGAAGTAGTAATTACATTTACATTGAAATTCGTATCAATCTCAAGCGCTCCTAACATTACAAAATCTAATTGATTTACCGCTGGAGTAACTAGATTTGGATTTGCATAAAAAGATGCTGATATTTCATAATGTTTTGGGTTTTTTGCAAGTGAGCTAACAGCATCTAAATCAAAACTTTGAGTATCAAAAAGCGCATCCATCAAACCATTTTCATGCAAATCAACTAAAGCAGCAGTGATACCACCAACACCTAAACTAGCAGTGATATTATGCTTAATCATCTCTTCTTTTAAAAGCTTAGTTACTGCTAAAGAAGCACCAGCAGCTCCTGTTTGGAAACTAAAGCCATTTTTAAATAAACCTGATGCTAAGATACATTTTAAAGCATTTTCAGCTATTAAAATATCTCTTGGATTATCATTAAAACGAATTGCACCTGATACTATACCTTTTGGATCGCCAATACTCTCAATCTCACAAACAAAATCCACCATAGTTTGGTCAATACTAGCAGGAAGATTTATTCCATCTACTAAATTATCAGTAATTGCAATAACTTTATTAGCATACATAGCATCAACCTTAGCATAGCCTAAACTACCACACGCAGATTTGCCTGTATAACCATTAAGATTACCAAATTTATCACAACTTGGAGCACCAATAAATGCTACATCAATTTTAAGCGAACCATCCTCAATAGCTCTAGCACGACCACCATGACTTCTAATAATTACAGGAGTTTTTAATCCACCATTACTAATAAAAGAACCCAATGGCTCTCTTAGACCACTTGTTTGAAGACTTGTTACAACACCATTTTTAATATGCTCAATTAAAGGTTTATGGCAAGTTGAAAGAGAGCTTGCTGCTACACAAAGATTTTTAATACCTAGCTTGCTTATTTCTTCTAAAACTAGATTTAAAATATAATCTCCACTTCTAAAATGGTGATGAAAACTTATTGTCATACCATCTTTTAAGCCTGATTTTATAATAGCGTCTTTTATACTTGAGACTAATTTATCTTCTTTTTTGCCAACTCTAATAGCTGCACCGATTTTACGCTCTTTTGGTTGTTTTAATTCTCCACTATATACAACTACATCTTTATAATTAGCAATTTTATTAGGTATTTTTCTATTAACTGCATTTACTTTATACATAATCATTCTCCTTTATAAAGACCACTAGCTTTAGCTAATTCAAGCACTCTTAAAGCTCTAATAATAATTGGACCATCTACCATTTTGCCATCAACTGCAATTACACCTATGCTATTTTTTTCAGCTTCTTTAGCTGCATTTACTACTTTTAAAGCATCTATTATTTCTTTTTCTTTTGGAGTATAAATATCATGAACTATTTTGATTTGACTTGGATGAACTACTGATTTGCCATCAAAACCTAAGTCTTTTATAAATTGCACTTCTTCAGCAAATGCAACTTTATCTTTTATATTTGAAAAAACGGTGTCAAAACAATATAAATTATTGCTTCTTGCTGCGTGAATTATCTGCTCTCTTGCATAATAAAGCTCCATTGCGTGTTTGCTTCTAGTTGTTTTTAAATTCGTTACATAATCTTCAGCTCCAAGAGCAATCCCCATTAATCTATCACTTGCCTTTGCAATCTCACAAGCATTAATAACCCCAGTAGCACTCTCAATTGCTGCTAGAATTAAAGTTTTTTTAGGACGATTTAATTTATGCTCAACTTCGCTTATTAATTCATCTACTTCTTTAACTTCGTTTGCATTATCAGTCTTTGGAAGTCTTATAACATCAACTCCAGCACTAACCATAGCTATTACATCATCTCTTCCGTAAGGAGAATTTAAAGCATTTATTCTTACAACAACTTCAGTTGAACCATAATTAATCTTTTTAAGAGTTTCATAAGTTAGCATTCTAGCCGCATCTTTTGCTGAAATACTTACTGCATCTTCTAAGTCAATCATAATAGAATCACTTCCATAAATATGTGCGTCTATTAATTTTGCAGGTGCATTTCCGGGCAAGAACATCATACTTCTTCTAAGTCTATCTTTATTTAGCATAATTCACTCTCCCAATCATAATCTTTTAAACTAGCTCTAAAAATAGCAGTTTTAAGTCTTGCACGAATTACTAAATCAAGCGCTCCTTTATCTTCTATTTTTATTGTTACATTTTTAATATCATATTCATCTAATACTTCATTAACGCTAGCTAATATTTGTTCTCCAAATTGTTTATAAACACTAGAATTTAATTCAATTTTCCTTCCCACATTAGCAGGACTTACACTAATTAAAACATCGCCTGATTCTAATGAACCAGCACTTGCAATAGTTGTAATCATCAAATCTCCTAATTAATTAAATTTTTTAAGTTTTCTTTTATTATTACAAAGATAACTTAATTTTTAGTTATTAAATTGTTTTTTAAATACTCATAAGTTGAATTAGCACAAAGGGATTTTAACTCCTTATTATTTAAATAATCCTTATCATTTAAAATAATTTTTCTAATCCTACTTGCACTTATTACTTTTTTATTTATTCTAGCTCTACTGATTTCATAGAATTTGATTTTAAATTCTTTTAAAATTTCTTTTGCTTTTTGGTTGTAATCTTTTGTTATTTTATCTTTTGGTTCTGTCCCAAAAAATCTCATATTTATCCCTAAAATAGGTGCTATTTTTGTAGCAAATAATGTAATATCAAGCCTTGAATAAATCTCATTAACATTAGCATTATCCTTTAAAAAATATGTAGGAAAAGTAGCTTTTGAAATAATATAATTTTTACTTTCGTGAATTATTATGTTTTTATAATCTTTTAATTCATTTCTTACAATCTCAAGCCTTGCTTTTGTATTAAACATACTTAAATCTTCGCTTAAAATAAATATATGCAAGATTTCGCAGTGTTTTAAGGCTTTTTGAATTAAATATAAATGCCCTTTACTCATAGGATTTAAATTCATTACAATTGAGCCAATTTTTTTTGCTTTTTTATAATGTTTAGCTAGTTCAAATTTATAATTTTCATAATTTAATTTTGTATTTTCAAATAACGCAACATCTTTTGTAAGACATAATAAATAAAGCCCTAAACTCTCAAATACTTTTACATTACAAGGCTTTGTAAATATAAAATATTCATTTATATTTAATTCTCTTAATTTATCTGCAATTTGAGTTAGTAAAGTAGCACTAAAATTATTACCTTGTAAAGATTTATCAATTGCTATACATTTTACAATATTACCGCTTATACAAGCACTTGCTTTAATCTCTTCATTTTCTTCATAAACTAAAGCATATTCTATATCTTCATCGCATTTTAAATCAAATCTTTTTAAAAATAATTCTAATTTTTCTCTTTCATAAGCTAATAATAAATATCTAAACATTAAAACCTAGCTTCGTGTTCTAATTGATTTTTGCAAATATCTTCTATTGAATACTCTAATTCATATTTTAATAAATTACAAGACTTAATTTTATCGCAATGGTCATTTTTTAAAGCTATTGTTATATCTATTTCTTTTTTGCTTAACTTTTCTACTAATTTAATTAGATTTTCTACACTTATACTTTCTTTGCTAGCTATTGTAGTGCATATATTTTCTTTGGTTGTATAAAGCTCGCTAGCTACTTTTAAATTAATATTAACAATATCATCAATATGTGCGAAATGATAATTCTCATCATAGTTAAAATCACGACCTAATTCAGACTTACCGCAAGCAATTCTTGTGATATTTTTAATAATTGAATAATGTTCAAATTCTCCTAAAAATATCTTAGAATAATATCCTGCAATATTGCAATATCTTAAAATTGCATAAGAAAAATCAGAATTGCTTCTAGCATAATCTTGTATCATATTTTCAGCTAAGATTTTTGTCTTAACATAAGCATCACAGGTATTTTCCAATCCTACATTAGCAAATATACTTGATGGATATATTAAAGTCTTAACTTTAAATTTTTTCATAGCTTTTAATAATTTAAAAAGATTTATGATATTGTTTTCATAAAAAGTTAGATTATCTTTTTTACTAAAATTCTCATTGCTAGTTGCTGCAAAATGAAATACCATATCAATTTTAAATCTTGACATTACATCTTCTAAAGCTTCGCTATTTGAAATATCAACTTCATAAAAATCAACTTCATAATATTTTTTTATATTTTTTATAGCTTTTTTGTTTTTACCGCTTAAATTATCAATTCCAATTACCTTATGCCCAGCTTCTAAAAATCCAGATGCAGTGGCTGAGCCAATATATCCTGCAACACCTGTTATTAAAACTACCACTTTACTTCCTTAACTTAATTTTTGTTTTAAAATCTCATAAGCTTCATTAATCTCATGAAATTTCTCTATCCCTGCTCTTAGCTCGCTTTCGCTAAGATTTTTTGTGTTTAACACATCAGGATGATATTTTTTCGCAAGTCTTCTATATGCTGCTTTTACTTCAACTAAACTAGCATTAGGACTTAATTCTAAAACCTCATAAGGGTCTTTTTTAATTTTATTATTATTTTGTTTGTTATTGTTGCCAAAATTTATAAATTGTGCAAATTCTTGTGTAACGCCAAAAATCTCTGCAATTTCTTTTAACGCAAAAATCTTTTTTTCACTAAAACCATCAATACTCGCACAATAAAGCAAACTTTGCATAATATTAAGCTTTTCATTTTTGCTTAAAATAAAATTATTTTTAAGCTCTTGTGCCACTATCCTATAATTTTCTGGATTTTCTTTAGCTTCTTTAAAAACCTTTTTTAATCTCTCACGCTCAACTAAATTATAAGAATTATTATCTAGTATTAATTTTATAAATTCGGCTTCTTTAGGCGAAATTACTCCATCAAGTTTAGCTATTTTTGCAATAAGTGCGACTAGGTATTCAGCATATCCGCCTTTCATTTTAGTAAATTGATTATTTAAAATATTTCCTTTAAAAAATAAAGGTAATAAAATTGCTCCAATAAGCCCTAAAATAGCCGTTAAAATAGTCCCTAATATTATCGCAAAAAATGATATTATGGTTCTAATAATACCCTTACCTGTAATAAATCCTATAATTGCTAAAATTATTATTAATAATAAAAATATATTCAATTTTCTTCCTTTATAACACTTAAAATCTTTTGGAAATTATCGTTTTTCCTTTGTAATAATCAAATTTTTATTTTTTATCATAGCCTTCAATGTAAGCTAAAACTTTTTTGTAATTTTCCTTGCGAATACCATTTGCTATAGCAAATAATTCTATAACATATATAATGGTTAATAAAAATCCCAAAAATAAAAAACAAAGAAAAGCAATAAGTCCGTCACTACGATGGAAAAATAAACTATAAATTTTTTCTACAACTTTAATCTCAGTCATCGCCATTAATAAAATAATTGTAAAAGAAAAAAATAATAAAAACTTTATAAATGCTAAAATAAAATCACCCTTATAAATCCTATCAATACCACAAATTCCTATCGTAGCCGCTAGCATAAAACCTAAATTTGGGTCTTTTAAACAAATATTCTTAGACAAATTCTTATCTTTTATAGTTTCTAAATCCTGCGTTCTTAGTCTATCTTGAAGATAAGATATTTGTTCTTCAGTCATTTTTTGCCTTTAAAAATTCACTATTAATCATTATCCTTAAGTGCAATTAATACACCTTCTATCATTTTTTTAATATCACCATCAAGTATCGCATCAACTTGGCTAAATGCTTCATTACTTCTAGCGTCTTTTACTTGCTGATAAGGAGCTAAAACATACGAGCGAATTTGATGCCCGAAACTATTTTCGCCAACTCCCCCTGTATCTTTTCCATCGTTTAATTTCTCCATTTCAAGTTCATATAATCTTGAACGAAGCATTTTATAAGCTGTGGCTTTGTTTTTATGCTGACTTCTATCGTTTTGGCATTGCACTACAATTCCTGTTGGAATATGAGTAATTCTTACTGCACTTTCTGTTTTATTTACATGCTGACCACCTGCACCACTTGCTCTATAATAATCAATTCTTATATCTTTTTCTTCAATTTCAATTTCTATATCATCATCAATTTCAGGTGCAACAATTACACTACAAAAACTAGTATGGCGTCTAGCATTGCTATCAAATGGGCTAATTCTTACAAGTCTATGAACCCCGTGTTCAGCCTTAAAATACCCATAAGCATTAAGCCCACGAGCAACAAAGCTAACATCTTTTATCCCTGCTTCATCGCCTTCTTGATAATCTAGTGTTTCAACTTTAAAGCCTTCTCTTTCACAAAATCTCAAATACATTCTATAAACAATACTCGCCCAATCATTACTCTCCGTTCCACCTGCTCCTGGGTGAATATTAATAATTGCGTTTTTAGTATCGTTTTCTCCACTTAAAAGCATTGATATTTCAAGACTTTTAATAGTTTCTTCTAAATTAGGACTATCTATAAATAAAGCTTCTAAAGTCTCATAATCATTTTCTTTTACCGCAAGTTCAAACAACTCGCTAGTGCCTACTAATTCACTATTTGCAATTTCATATTTTGATACTAATTGATTTAATTTAGTTTTTTCTTTACCAAGCTCGGCCGCTCTTTTTGCATCAGCCCATAATGCTGGGTCTTCTTGCTCTTTTTCTATTTCTTTTATTCTTTCTTTTGCCTCGTTTGGTTTGATTATTTTTTCTATATTGTCAAGTTTTATTTGTAATTCTTTTAATAATTCACTAAATTCATAATTATCCAAATTTTGCTCCGTAGTTGTATTTTAAAGGCAAATCTTAGCTAAAATTTATTAAGATAATAGCTTTTTTAAAAGGAATTTAAATGAAATTATTTTTACAAAGTTTAGGCTGTAATAAAAACTTAGTTGATAGTGAAATTATGCTAGGTCGCTTAAAAGAATATGAAATTACTAATGAAGCAAGTGAAGCTGATGTATTGATAGTAAATACTTGTGGCTTTATAAAAAGTGCAAAAATTGAAAGTATTAATGCTATTTTAGAACTACACGAAATTAGAAAAAAAGGCTCAATTTTAGTAGTAACTGGCTGCTTAATGCAAAGATATAAAGATGAATTGGTTAAAGAATTACCCGAAGTTGATTTATTTGCAGGAGTTAGCGAGTATGCAAAAATTGATGAATTAATAGCAAGTCGTGAAAGTAGATTTAGAGATTTTGTATATTTACAAGACGCAAATACTCAAAGAGTAATAACAGGCTCAAATACTCACGCTTATATAAAAATCGCTGAAGGTTGCAATCAAACCTGTAGCTTTTGTGCTATTCCTACATTTAAAGGCAAGTTAAAATCTCGCCCAATAGATGATGTAGTAACTGAAGTTAAAGGCTTAGTTGCTAGGGGATTTTATGATTTTTCATTCATTGCTCAAGATACAAGCTCTTATTTAAAAGACTTAAAAATTAGCGATGGTTTAGAGAATTTAATTTCAGAAATTGAAAAAATTGAAGGCATAAAGGCTGCTAGAATTTTATACCTATACCCAAGCTCAATTAAGCCTAGTGTAATTACTAAAATAATTAATTCAAAAGTATTTGTGAATTATTTTGATATGCCACTTCAACACTCAAGCGATAAATTATTAAAAATTATGAAGCGTGGCTATGATAAGGCTAAGGCTATTAGCTTTTTAGAGCAAATGAGAGCAGCTCCTAATAGCTTTTTAAGAACTGGTTTTATCGTAGGACACCCAGGAGAAAGTGAAGAAGATTTTGAAGATTTATGCGAGTTTATTAAAGAATTTGATTTTGATAGAATTAGCGTGTTTGCATATTCAAAAGAAGAAGATACCGCCGCTTACTCAATGCAACAAATCAATGCAAATACTATTAAAAGTAGGCTAAAAAAGATTGAAAAAATCGTAGATGCTAAAATCAATGCAAGTTTTGAAAAAATGCTAAATCAAGAAATAATAGCAAGTTGTTTAGGAGAATCTAGCGAAGGCGAGTTTTTTATAGGTGCTAAGCCGCTTTTATTTGATAGAGATATAGATGGAGAAATCTTAATAAATGAAAGTGAGATAGGAGAGCTAAAAGTGGGTGATTTAATAGTTTGTAAAATTACTCAAGTGCATGAAAAAACCCTAATAGCAACTGCAATTAGACGCTATGAGAATTGAATATTTAGAAGAGCTAAAAGGTAAAAAAAACCTTTTAGCATTTTCACACGGGACTGATAGCACGGCACTTTTTTATGCACTTTTAGAACTTTGTGAGTTTGATTTATGCCTTGTGAATTATCAGACTAGAATTAATTCAAATAACGAAGAGCAAAGCGCTATAAAATTAGCAAAAGCTCATAATAAAAAAATCTTTACTAAAAAAGTAAATCTTGATAATAATAATTTTGAAAGTAATGCTAGAAAATATAGATATGACTTTTTTGATGAATTAATGCAAGATTATGATAATTTAATAGTAGCTCATAATTTAAATGATAGGTTTGAGTGGTTTTTAATGCAAATTACAAAAGGTGCGGGATTATGCAATCTATTGGGTTTTAACGGGATTGATACAAGGAAAAATTATAAAATAATTCGCCCATTAATTAATACTAGCAAAGATGAAATTATGCTGTATTTAAATGAGAATAGTTATAAATATTTTCAAGATGAAAGTAATTTTAATACCAAATATAAAAGAAACGAAATTAGATTAAATTATGCAAATGATTTTGTAAAACACTACGCAAATGGCATAAGAAATACTTTAAAATATTTAGAATTTGATAAGAGTAAAATATGTAAAGATAGCTTGGTTTATAAAGGAATTTATTTTTGTAAAGATGAAAATTCTTTAGATAAAGCTATTAAAAAACTAGGTTTTGTAAGCTCATCAAAGCAAAAATTAGAGCTAAAAAACCAGCTAAATAAAAACAACGAAGCCGAGCTTTATTTTAGGACTGATTGTGTTTGTGTTTGCTTTTATAAAGGATTTTTTATGGTTTTTTTAAAGGCTATTACAAAGCTTAGTAAGGAGCAAAAAGACGCTTATAGACTAGCAAAAGTGCCAAAAAATCTTAGATTTTTCCTAGCGTTAAATAATATAAAGCTAAATGAATTAATAAATCTTACAAAAAACCTAAAATCAACTCATAATAATTATTGATATTTGATTTTAGGAATTTTTTTATGTAAAGATTAAATATTTAAGATAATGATTTAATACTTAATTTGCTTATTTTATAGTAATTTTTAATAAAACCAATAACTACAATTTTAATCATTTTTAAAATATAAATAAAAAATATTTAATTTACTTCAAGCGAATTTGTTGTTTTATAGTAACTCTTCTTTATTTTTAAATTATATTTTTTTCATAAAATCTCCTTTAATTTTGCTAAAGCTATATCAAATGTATTAGCTCTTTTTCTGTCATAACAAACACTATTTTTACATTTAGGGCATTTAGATGGTGGTAAATCATTTGCACTTAGGCAATCGCTTTTATGAATTATCACCACTGAATACCCACAATCTTTACAAATAAACTTACTTGGCTTTGGTGCTATTGGCATTTTGCTATTTTAAAAAATGTAAAAATTCTGTTTCAATTTCTACTTGTTGTGCTATACCTATACTACTGTATTCTTTATTATTATTTCTCTTACAATATTCTGTGTAAAACGTAGGTAATTGTTCTAATTTTTTACAACCATCAAAAATATTAATCATAGAATCAACTTTATAGATAGTAAATTTTAAAATTTGATTAAAGTTTTTACAATTATAAAACATAGAACTCATATTTTTAACTTTTAAAGTTTTAAAATTTAAAGCTTGATTAAAATCTTCGCAATCATAGAACATACAAGCCATATCAGTTACATTTGAAGTATTGAAATTTAAAGGCTGATTAAATTTCTTGCAAGTTCTAAACATATTACGCATACTAAGAGTATTTGAAGTATCAAAGTCTAATGGTTGATTAAAATTCTTACAATCAGAAAACATATAACCCATATCTATAACTTTTTCGGTGTTGAAATTTAAAGGCTGATTAAACTGAAAACATCTGTTAAATAAACTATTCATATTAGTTACATTTGAAGTATCAAAATTTAGTGGTTGATTAAAGTTTTCACATCCTGCTAACATAGAAAACATATTAGTTACATTTGAAGTATCAAAATTTAGTGGTTGATTAAATTTTTTGCAATTATTAAACATAAAACTCATATCTTTCACATTTGTAGTATTAAAATTCACAACTTGATTAAATTTAATACAACCACTAAATAAACTACTCATATTTGCTATATTTGAAGTATCAAAGTTTAAAGTTTTATTAAAGTTTTCACAATCAAAAAACATATAACTAATATCTGTAACTTTTGAAATATCAAAGTATAAAGCCTGATTAAATTTCTTGCAACCGCCAAACATACC
>NZ_JACGAR010000028.1:0-21064 GCF_020137585.1 Campylobacter sp. RM12654 | reverse complement strand
TCCTTAGCATTAGCTCTAAAATCATTTGAATAATTATTGTTTAATAAAGCATCTACTGCTAGGCTCTGACTTAACTCTCTTACCTTTTCTTTTAATTTTTTCTCATCTTCAAACTTATCTAAATAATCTTGGATTTTTTCCTTGCTAAGTCCTGTTAATAATTCTAGTTTTGAAATATCTATGCCTTCATTTGGATTAAGCTTACTTAGTGCATCTTCTATAATCATTCTTTCTTTATATTCATCTTTAATCTTAGTTGCCCCACTATCGCTTACCTTAAGCCCTTGTGTGCCACCTAGAAAACTTACAAATAATCCTGCGTTAGAAATCTCACCATCTTTTATATAAGGACTTAAATCAAAATTAAGCTTTCTGCTATTATTTACGCTTAAATCATAATCAAACTTAAAGCCTATTTGTAAAGCATTTTCCTTATTCTCATAATACTTATTGCCAACATTTGCGTGTGAATAATCAAATGTATAGCCATTATTGATTTTAAGTCCAACCAAATCAACATAATTTGGCATATTAGCAATATCATCTTTGCTAAACTCGGCTACATTTCCTACAATTTGCTCGTATAATCTAAATTGGTGTTTGATAGTGTCTGCGTAATCAATATTTTCATAAATATTATTAAAAATCCCAACTTGTGGCATAGTCATTAGGTTATTTTGTCTTGAGATTTCTTTTAGTGTGCTTGAATGGATTTTAAAATCATTTGGCAAGCCTGCAGCTTTGTTAAAATCAGCTCCTAAAAAGCCACTACTATCAACGCTATAACCAAACTCGGTAGCATTGTAAATCTTAGCTTTTGTTAAATCTCCTTGCCAAGATATATTAGAATTTAGCTTAGTTAAATCATGAGTATTATCAAATACCTTAAATCTTGAATTATTAAACCTATCTATAAAGATATTTGAAGCGTCTATTATGTCTTTATCTAGCGAATACTTAGCTTGAGTTTCTAGCTTAGGATTTACCCTTGCAAATTCACTTGCAAAAATAGATGAAAATGATACACCTGCAGCCTTTTGAGCTTTTTGAAGTTTGGCTTCATCAAAAATTGAAATACTTTCTATTCTCATTTGCTCTCCTTTAAATATTTATTTAAAAAAGCAAAAATCATTCCTTAATATTTTGTTACTTTTTTACACAACTTATAAAAAATATAAGTATTTTTATTATTTTATTTAATATTTATAATTAAGATTAGCTTTAAAAAATTAAAAAGGATTATAAATGATGCAGATGCGTTAGCGTCTAGCTAAACTTTCTAGCTAGACGCAAAAATGAATAAAAAGCAAGCGTGGGCTAGAAAGAAAATGTAAAAACATTTTCTTTAATTGTTGTGCGGTAAGCACCTTAAAAATTAAAGGAAAACAAATGAAAAAATTATTAATATTTTTATGTTTATTAAGCTTAAATGCTGATGAAAAATTAATCAAAATCGGAGTAACTCCATATCCAACTGCTATGATTTTAGAAAATGTAAAAGACTTGGTTGAAAATCAAGGATACAAACTAGAAATCATAGAATTTGATAATTACATAGTCCCAAATTATGCTCTAAATGATAAAGAATTAGATGCGAATTTTACTCAAATTAGACAATTTTTAGAAAGCTTTAACGAAGAAAGAGGGACAAATCTAGTTAGTGCAGGAAAAATATTTCTAGGTCCAATGGCAGCGTATTCAAATACTATTAAAGATATTAAAGATTTGCCTAAAAATGCCTTAGTTTATATACCAAGCGACCCTATTAATGGTGCTAGAGCTTTAGATTTACTAGCCTTAAATAATATAATAAGCTTTAATGAAGATGCAAAATCTAGCACAAAATCAGTATTAGATATTAAAGATAATCCATTAAAACTTACAATAAAAGAAATAGAAGCTCCACAACTAACAAGAACACTTAATGAATGTGATTTGGCGATAATTAATACAAATTACGCCCTACTAGCAGGACTAAATCCTATTAAGGATTCTATATTGCACGAAAGTAGTGATAGTGATTATGCTAGCGTTTTAGCTGTTAGAGCCAATGATTTAAATAGCCCTAAAACTAAAGCTTTGCTTAAGGCTATGAGAAGTGAAAAAATGAGAGAGTTTTTAAATACTAAGTTTAAAGATATATTAATTCCAAGTTTTTAAGGAGAATTTATGCTAAAAGCAAACAATCTTTCTAAAATATCATTTAAAAATCTTTATATTGAGCAAAAGAATTTGAGTGATTTTAAGAGTAAGGACGCAAGTGAGTGGGATAAAAAAGCTCAAAGTTTTAATGATTACGCAAAACACGAAGCTTATGTGAGAGAATTTTTAAAGCAAGTTGATTTTAGTGGGTGTGATAGTTTGCTTGATTTTGCTTGTGGGAGTGCTTTTTTAGCTAAGCACTCTTTAATAAACAATATTACTTTATGTGATTTTTCTCCTAAAATGCTTGAGTTTGCTAAGATAAATTGCCCTAATGCAAGGATAATTCAAGGCTCTTATGATGATTTAGATGGTAGTTGGGATTTGGTTTTTGCTAGTAGGTGTTTAGATGTTAATGACCTAGCAAAAGCATTGCAAATTCTTTTAAACTGCACGAAAAAAAGGCTATATTTTACATATAAAATTGATAATTCTTACATACACGAAAAAATCATAAATGCCCTTGATTTAGACATAATTGCAACGCCTAATTATATTTACGCTGCAAATATTTTAAATGAGCTTGGGTATTTTTTCACTTTAAATAAAATCACTATAAAAAATCAAAATTATTATAAAACTTATGAAGATTTACAAAAAAGCGTTGAGTTTTCTTACAAAAAACTAAATGATATTCAAATTGAAAAACTAAAAAATCTATATGAAAACGATAAAGATTTAATCAAACAAGAATTAAGCTGGGCTTTATTTTGCGTAGAAAAATAAGCCCCATATTAAAGGGGCTTAATATTATTTAAACTCTATTGTAAAGGTATTTTTAGTATTTGAAAGATATTCAAATCCTGCTTTAGGAACAAATTTTATAGTATCTTTTGTGTATGAAGAATTTGAAATATTATGAAAACTATTATTAATAAATTGAGTGCTGTTATAGGTTGGTATAAAGTCAATTTTAGACAATAAATCATCTAAAATAATATTATCTTTAATAAAACTTAATTTCCCATCTACCTCATCATAATACCCAAAATCATAATCTTTTTTAAATTCTAAAGCTTGATTAGTAGTATTAATATCTTTAAACATTAAGCCTGTATAAGCTATATCATAAACATTATTATAAGTTATATTAAACTCATCTTTACCATCTACATAGACACTGATTGTAACCTTTTGTAAAGGTCTTGGCTTGTCCTTTTTGAAAGTAAATTGCGTAGTATTTTTATAGCTTACCTCATCTTGCGAGTATTCGTTTAGATTAGATAATCTTGTGTTTTCTCCTAAATTATTAAAAGCCAATTTAAATGCTTGATTTAAATCGTTTTTGCTAATATGTAAGGTTTTTAAATTGCCTTCATTTACTACTAAACCATTTAAATTGCCTACATCTATCATTAAATTTATATCATTTTTAAACTTTGTTGGAACAAATTTGTTATTAGAATTTGAACTTAACAAATAAAGATTATAAACCAAGCCCGCATTATCTCCTAACATAAGTTTATCATAAGCTATATTTTTAATACCTATTGAATTGTCTTGATTAAGTTTGCATTTTTGCATATCTTTTTTGCAAGTTATATATTCGTTTTTAATAGCCTTTGTTTGTGATAAAAACTCAATATTTAAGGCTTTTTTAATAGGTATAAAACAAGAAATTTTTCCATTTTTTAAAGTATTTGCACTATCTAAATCAAATTCATCTTGAATACAAATATCTAATTCTTGGTCGTGTTTTGTAAAATTAGTTTCTGCTAATTCTATTAAACCATCAGTAGCTAAAGGAAAATTAATATTTAAATCAAACTTACCATTATTTATAAAAGCTACTCCATATTTTTCTTTGTTTCTTACACGATTGTCGTTAGCAAAAATTGTAATTTTATTATTTTCATTATTTAATAAGGCAAATTTTTTAGTAGTATTATCATAACTAATCACTAAATTAGCTATTCCAATTGCTAGATTTGAATAATTTTTCAATTCTCTTGATACAAAACTATTTAAAGTATTTTGAAATGCTTCTTGATTTAACGATGAAATGCCTAAACTAAATTCTTTAGGTCTAATAGCAAAATCATTGCTAGCAAAAGTATAGTTATAATTATCATTTATCATTTGTTCGCATACTAATTCATTGTTTTGATTAGTCTTTTCAAAATACTGATTATATTTAATATTTGTTTGTTTGATTGCTTGATTTGTCTTTATCCTAAGGATTAATTCATCATTTAATAAATACTTACCAGCACACGCACCTTCAGTGATTTTATCTATTTTAGAATTTGCATTATAGACATTAAGAATTTCAAAATTAGAATTAGGCAAAAAGTCAATATAAACTCTACTAATATTTGAATAATTATTGCTAAGCCCTATGAAATATTCTTCATTTTCTAGCATAGTATTTACTAATTTTGCCTTTTTTGCATTAGAGTTTTTAGCATTATTTATAATTACTTTTTCATTATTATTGGTATATAAAGTATATATATTTTGATAATCATTTACTAAAGGAATGCCAACAGAACCTTTGATTATACTTTTACCACTTTCTTGAAATATAGGTCTTTCAAAACCCCTAATTCTTTCTGTGATTTCAATATTTTTTTGATTAATTAAACAATTGCCTAAATTAAAAACCAATTCTTTAGTATTTTCTACTAGATTTAATTGGCATTTTGATTGTTTGCTACCACTCATATAATATTTAGCGTCAGCTTCTCTTTTTAATAAAGCTTTATTTCTATCCTTTAAATAGATTTTTTCATTTTTAATTTCTAAATTACTAGCGTCTGGATAAAAACTTAGTTTTATTTCGCCTTTAGCTATCGCATTTAAAGCTCTTAAATTAATACTAAATTTAACTTCTTCTCCTGCGAATGTTGATTCATATATACCCTTTCTAACAAGAGAGCTTTTATGAATACTATAATTTGTAATCAAATCACTTGAATAATACTTACTATTTTGATGAGAATATTTAAAATTACTAGACCTAATTACATTCTTACCTAAATTACTTGTATCATAAGCAAAAATATCAAAAATATAGCACTTACCTTCGTTTTGTCTAGGTAAAGGATATGATGAGTATTCATTATATGCAGCTCTTAAATTCTTTAAAAATGCCTTTTCCTTAAAAATATCACTATAAAAAATATGAGAATTTTTAGCTTGCATATTTCTTATTTGCTTAAATCTGTCTTCCCAATCACTAGTCATATTAACACTTGGATTTGCTATTATGTAGTTATAAAAGTCGTTAATTAATTTATTATCTTCATTATTTGTAGTTTTTATAGGACTTTGGTCAATTAGATAATAAACAGCATCATTTAAAGTCTTTTTATATTCTATTTTAATTCTACCGGTAGTATCCACTGAATACAATTTATAAAGCTCTTCTATATATGTTTTAATATTATTTTTATTTTCTACTATAAATGAAAAACTATCTTGATTAGAATTAATTAAGCTCTTATAAGAATTATCATCAGCACTTGATGAATAAAATTCTAATGTATTTGGGTTTGCTTTAGCATTGATTATATCTAAATACCCCCCCCCGTTGAGCTTTTTATCGTTATTTAGACAATATACAATTTTATCATTTTTATTTTCTGTTTTTATTCCTAAGCTAGAACATAATTTTAAATAATCTCCTAAAAATCCATTATAACCATTAACATTACCTAAAGATGGATTTAATAAACAATCATTTATTTGTTTAGAATAATTTTTATCTTGATAAGCATATACAATACCGAACTTTAATTCATCTGCAAAAATTAGCAAATTAAATAAAAGTAATACAATAATTTTCAAATAAAGCTCCCAAGATATATAAAATTTTTCTTAGTTTAGCATAAATTTTTTGTAAATTATAAGAAAAATTTGAAGATTTTTAGAATTTAAAATATGAAAATTCTTCTAGTTAAATTGGCGGTAAATAAATTTAGGAGTAAAATAATCTTTTATCAAAAAGGATAGATTATGAATAAAAATACCTTGATTTTAAGTTTTATTATTGCTTCAAGATTTTTTGGGCTTTTTATTGTTTTACCTGTGATTAGCTTGTATTCGCATAAGTTAAACGGAGCTAATGATGTATTGGCTGGACTTATTGTTGGAATTTACGCAATTTTTCAAATGATTTTTAGTGTGCCTTTTGGAGCATTAAGTGATAAAATCGGTCGTAAAAAGACTATGCTTATGGGACTAATAATCTTTATAATAGGTTGTTTAATTTGTGCAAGTGCAAGTGATATTTATACAATGCTTGTTGGTAGGGTTTTACAAGGTATGGGAGCAATTGGCGGGGTTGCTACTGCTATGATTGCTGATTTAACTAGCGAAAAAGATAGAGCAAAAGCAATGGCGTTAATGGGTGGAGCTATTGGACTTAGCTTTGTTGTAGCTATTATTTTGGGTTCTGTTATTGCTAGTTTTTTAGGGCTTGGGGCTTTATTTTATATAAGTGCGATTTTAAGCGTTTTATGTATTGTATTATTAGCCTTTTTACCTAAAGAAAAAGAAATTATAAAACAAGAAAAAATACCTTTTAAAGAAGCATTCATAAGTGCTAATTTAAATAAACTTTATCTAACTTGCTTTTTACAAAAAATGCTAAGCTCAAGCACCTTTATGCTAATTCCTTTAGCTTATGTAAATATATTTCATAAAAATAGTGATAATTTATGGATTATTTATAGCGTAGCTATGTTTTTTGGCTTTTTGGCTATGGGAGTTGGTGGAGTTATTGGCGAGTCAAAAGGCAAAAGTAAGACTATATTATTAAGCGGAGTTGCATTATTTTTCCTATCATATTTAATATTTTTAAGCTCTAGTTATTATTTATTTTTCTTAGCTGTTGTTTTATATTTTATTGCATTTTGTCTGCACGAGCCTATTATGCAAAGCTCAATTTCTAAGATTTGCAAAGCTAGACAAAAAGGTTTAGTATTAGGATTTTCAAATTCTTGCGGATATTTTGGCTCGTTTTTAGGAGCATTTTTATGTGGGATTTTTATGCACGCTGATTTGGAAAATGAGTTTTTAATGCTGATTGCTTTTGTTTGTGCTATTTGGTTTTTTATCCTAAAAACTATGGATAATCCTAATGATTTTAAGACTTATAAATCTAATAAAGCTCCTTTAAAAGAAAGCGAATTTGTTATAGATATTAATAAAAAAGATGATATTTATTTAATCAAATATAATTCTAAGAAACTAAGCGAAGAAGAATTACAAAAATTATTTTAATAGATTAAAAAAGGTATAAATTATTAATTTATTACCTTTTTTATATTTTCAAATTCTAATGATTTAACTCATAAACAATCTAAAATCAAGTTTTTCGTGAGCTAACATTCCTAAATCTAATTCGTGATGAGTAGAAAACAAATGATATTTATTTAAATCATTTTCATCTAATAATTGCAAACTAAAAAATCCTTTTTCTATAAAACTTTTAGCAATTTGCATTGATTTATCAGCAGAGCGTTTAGCTAAATCTAAATTAATATGTAATAACTCGCTTGATTTTTTATAAGATAATGGTATAGCACGAGTTGCATTTTGAGTTAGTGTTTTTATACTTGAATATGCGTATTCAACAGCCATATTTTGCCCTAAAACACTAAAAGCAATAGCAGGATTGCAAAATTCATCATTCTCACAAGCCTTATAATACCAACTTGCATATTCATCGTGCATAAATTCTGTATTTTTTAAAGTAGCTCTTGCCATACTAATACCTGCAGCCTTGCATTCAGCACTAGCCATTGATGAATTAGCTACTTTTGCTAATTTTAATAAACTTAATTTTTTACCCTTTAAACCACAAGCAATAGCATAAATAGCACCATCGCTAGTAGCAAATACATCTAGCATATAACTTTCTAACCATTTTTGAAAGCTTGAAGCGTCTTTTACAACGCCCCAAGAAATATAGCTTTCTAAACCAAAACTATGCGAATAAGCACCATTTGCAAAGGCACTATCAAATAAAAACTGCCCTAACATTAGTGATGATGACTCGCGTGTTTTAAAGCATGACGCAAAACTTTTTGCGTTTTTTCATAGCTTACTTGATTTTCTTCTAGCCACTCAATTATTAAATAATCATCTTCAACTATCATAAAACCATCTTCAAAAACAGCAGGCATATGTCTATTGCCTATTGAATGAGCTACAAAACCCATTTGCATCATATCTTTTGGCTTAATCAAAATTACACTCTGTGGCAAACATTCTATTACAAAAACTCTCTTATCATCTTCGCCTAAAACATCGCCATTATGAAAATGACCATTATCTAGGCTTATGCCAATTTCTACTCCACTATCACTTGTTAAGCGAAGTATGTGTTTTAATCTATCATCAGGCGAAACTTTTACATTATCTATCATTTTGCCTTTAGTATCATAATCTTTTATATTGCCTAGTATGGTTTTTACTATCATTTTTTCTCCTAAAATAAATAATATCTTTGAGTTAGTGGTAATTCTGTAGCTGGTTCGCTATATGCAACTTCTCCATCAACCGTTACTACATAAGTTTGTGGGTCAACTTCAATTTTTGGAGTTGCGTTGTTTAATTTCATATCAGATTTTTTAGCACTTGCTGCACCTTGTATTGGTAATACTTGTTTTTTAATTCCGTATTCTTTAGCAACATTTGCATCTACTGCCATTTTACACATAAAACTATAGCAAGTTTCGTGTAATGCGACACCTAAAGCACCAAACATTTTTCTATGCATTACTGGTTGTGGAGTTGGAATTGATGCGTTGCTATCTCCCATTACTGAATGTAAGCAAAATCCACCTTTAATTATTAATTTAGGTTTAGTTCCAAATGATTTTGGATCCCATAATACTAAATCAGCGATTTTACCAACTTCAACACTACCTACATAAGTAGAAATTCCTGCTGCTATTGCTGGATTTATTGTATATTTTGCAATATATCTTTTAATACGCTCATTATCAGAATATTCACTATCATTACCTAATGCTCCACGCTGGATTTTCATCTTATGAGCTGTTTGCCAAGTTCTACTTACAACTTCACCAATTCTTCCCATAGCTTGAGAATCACTACTCATAATTGAGATTACACCCATATCGTGTAATACATCTTCAGCACCGATTGTTTCTTTTCTAATTCTACTATCAGCAAAAGCAACATCTTCTTTAACATTTTTGCTTAAGTGATGGCAAACCATTAACATATCTAAATGCTCTTCAATAGTATTAACCGTAAATGGCATTGTTGGGTTTGTTGAAGCTGGTAAAATATTTGGCTCGCCTGCTAATTTAATAATATCAGGAGCATGACCGCCACCAGCACCTTCTGTATGGAATGTATGAATAGTTCTACCATTAATTGCTGCTTTTGTATCTTCTACACAACCATATTCATTTAATGTATCTGTGTGAATACCTACTGATACATCAGCAATCTCTGCAGCTTTTAATGCGTTATCAATAGCACTTTTTGTAGTTCCCCAGTCTTCGTGAATTTTAAGTCCTGCTGCACCTGCACGAAGTTGTTCTAAATTCACTTCTACATTAGAACCATGACCTTTAGCATAAAGACCTATATTAATAGGTAAATCATCAGTGCCTTGAAGCATTCTTTTTATATTAAATATACCAGGGGTGCAAGTTGTAGCCTTAGAACCATCGTTTGGACCTGTTCCACCACCAAATAAAGTAGTAATACCATTGCTTAAAGCTTCATCAACTTGTTCAGGATTTATAAAATGTATATGAGTATCAATCCCACCTGCTGTAACTATAAGACCTTCTCCTGCAAGTGCTTCAGTGCCAACTCCAGTTACAAAGTCAATATCATCAGTAATATCAGGGTTTCCACCTTTACCAATTGCGTGGATTTTTCCATTTTTAATACCTATATCTGCTTTATAAATACCTGTATAATCAATTATAAGTGCATTTGTAATTACTAAATCAACTACATCTTTATCTAAAAATCTTGAGTTTTGACCCATACCATCACGAAGAGTTTTTCCACCACCGAATTTGCACTCTTCGCCGTATTTTGTATAGTCTTTTTCAACTCTAGCAAAAAGATTTGTATCAGCTAATCTTATACTATCACCAGTAGTTGGTCCAAAATGAGATGCGTATTCTGCTCTAGTTATTTTAAACATTATTGCTCCTTATTTATCTAATTTACCATTGATTTTGCAATTTTGTCCCCAAACTTCACGACTACCTGCTAAATCAATTAACTTAACACTTTTTTTCATACCTGGTTCAAAACGAACTGCAGTTCCACTAATAATATCTAAACGCTTTCCACGAGCTTTTTCTCTATCAAATTCTAAAAGTTTATTTGTTTCATAAAAATGATAATGAGAACCTACTTGAACTGGTCTATCTCCTGTATTTACAACTTCAATTTCTATACTTTCACGACCTTCGTTGCAAACTATATCACCTTGTGCATAAATTATTTCACCTAATTTCATAATTCCTCCTTAGTTAATTGGATTATGGATAGTTACTAATTTGGTTCCATCTTTGAAAGTAGCTTCAATTTGAACTTCATTTACTATATCAGCAACACCTTCCATAACTTGGTCTTTGCGTAAAACATTTTTACCTTCGTTCATAAGGTCGCTTACGCTCTTACCTGCTCTTGCACCTTCCATTACATAATCACTTATAATAGCAATTGCTTCAGGGCAATTTAACTTAAGACCATTGTCTAAACGCTTTCTAGCAACTACTGCTGCATAGCTTAATAAGAGTTTTTCTTGCTCTTTTTTTGTTAATGTCATAATTTCTCCTTTACAAAATTAGTTTTATAAAATTATTATATTTTTATTGTCTTGCTAAGATTAACTTCATACCTCCTTTATGCAAAAAATTGCTTTTAATATCATTAATATATTTCATAGCTAAATCATTATCATCTGATGAAATTCTAATAATATTAGTATTATTAATAATACTTGAATGAGCTTTTAAATTCTCATTATGAATTGTTTTAAATTCCACATCGCCTTTTATAATCAATGTATAAAAATAGTTATGATTATAAAGAGAATTTAAACTACTATTAGAGTTATAATAAAATATATCATTAATACTTAATTTATTATTGATAAATATTCTTAAAGATAATTTTGCTTTAAATTGCGAATTTGCATAGCCTAAAAATCCACCATCTAAATAAAATAATCTTGAATTATCATTCATAAAAATAGTAGTTTTGCTTGAAAAATTTGAATTCTGATAAAAAATATTAGCATCATTATGAAAAACTAAAATAGAATTATTATAAAGTTCTATATTTGTTTTTAAACTAGAAGTGCCTTTATATATTTTTTGATTTGATTGAGAACTTAAAGTAGCCTTAGAATTAACTAATTTAAAGCTTTGAGCGTAATTATCTTGATTTACAAAACCACCACCTAAAGTACTAAGATAAGCAAAAAAATCTTCATTTTCGCTATCTTCTCCAAATCTAGTTGGAACTTGAATTAACCTTTGCATACCTTGTTGGTAATGCTCTTTTAAATGGTTATTTTCAAGTGTTATTTTTAATAAGCTCACTCTAAGCCTTTAAGAAGACAATTTTTCTCAATCCAATTAATAACATCAGACAAACCCTCATCTTTTTTAAGATTTGTAAAGAAAAAGTCTTTATTTTTCCTAAAATGTAAAGTATCGCTTTTCATAATATCAAGATTTGCACCAACATAAGGAGCTAAATCGGTTTTGTTAATTATAAATAAATCAGATTTAATCATTCCAGCACCTGCTTTGCGTGGGATTTTTTCACCTTGTGCCACATCAATTACATAAATACTAAAATTAACTAAATCAGGACTAAAAGTAGCAGCTAAATTATCCCCACCACTTTCTAAAAAAAGTAAATCTAAATTAAATTTCTTTTGTAATTCATTTAATGCAGCTTCATTCATTGAAGCATCTTCTCTAATCGCAGTGTGCGGACACCCGCCAGTTTCTACACCTATAATTCTTTCTGGTGGTAAAACGCTGTTTTTCGCTAAAAATAAGGCATCTTCTTTTGTATAAATATCATTTGTTACAACACCTATTTCATAATCTTTACTCATAACTCTTACTAACCTTTCTATTAAAAGAGTTTTACCAGCTCCAACAGGACCACCTACACCTATAATGACAGGTTTTTTCATAACAATCCTTTAAAAAAAATTAATTGTGGCTTTTAGTTTAGTTTTATCAAGCTTAAAAATTGCTGAATTATTTAAAATTTAAAAAGTTTATATAATTTTATTATTAATTATTTATTTATAATAATTATATATTATTTAATTTTTATAAATAATTTTCATATTTTGTATAAATTTTGCATAAATTTAAATAAAAAAAAAAAAAAAACAATAAATTATTTATAAAGATTAAGATTATTTTAATTTTAATCAATCTACAATAGGAAAATGTATTTTTGTTTTACAAAAAGATAAAAATCATTTAAAAATAATTTTAAGGAGTAAATCATGAATAATGATTTAAGAGGAAATGCCACAGGTATGACCTATGTCATATTCTTAATCGGTATTTTATTTCTTTCTTTTACTGCACCTTGGCAAAAATTATCTAACTTTGACCCAGCTACAGGTGCTTTTATGCGTTGCTTGATAGGAACTATCTGCCTTATTCCTTTTGCAATTATGGAAGCTAAAAAAATCGGTAAACTTACCAAAAAAGGTGTATGGCTATCTATTTTAGCTGGACTTGTATTAGGGATTGACTTTACTGCGTGGAATTATTCAATATTCTTTGTAGGTTCAGGAATTGCTTCAATTCTTTTAAATATTCAGGTAATTATGTTACCAGCTCTAGCATTCATTACAGATAGAGAAAGAATTCCATTTAGCTATTATTTCATAGCACCTATAATGCTTGCTGGTGTTATTTTAGCTGGTGGTGCTTTAGAAAATGGTATAGTTGATCCAAATGGCCCTCAAGAAGTATTTGGTACTGGTATTATGGCAGTTGGAACAATTTGCGGTCTTACTTCAGGATTTTGCTATGGAATTTACTTATTCGCTAGCAGAAGAGCAGGAAGAATTGGAAACGGACAAGTTGTTCAACCTATCTTAATCTCAAGTGCTGCTCAACTTGTAGCTCCTGTTGTATGGGCGTTCTTAATCACAGGAAATGGTTTCATATTTGACCAAGGTGTTATGGTTGATACTGCTGCTGGTATTAAAGCAATGCACTTACCACAAGCTGCTATAGAAAGCGTTACAAGTCCATTTGGTAATGTGGCTTTAGGTGATCCTATCACTGGAATGAACTGGTTATGGATGATAGTTTTAGGAACTGCAGGTCAAGCTGCTGCTTGGACATTTGCTCAACATGGTTCAGTTAAACTAAACCCTACTTTAGGTGCTGGGTTATTAATCTTAAGTCCAATAGCTACTGTTGCTTTAATCGGACCTCTTATGTTTGGCGAAAGCTCATCATTATTACAAAAAGTTGGTGTTGTGATTGCACTTCTTGCTGTTGCTTACCAAAACGGCTTAATTACTGCTTTAATGAATAAAATTAGAGGCAAGTAAATATTTAATCTTCCTAAATTATTAGGAAGATTACTTACAATCTTTACTTATACTATTATCGTAACTACAAGCTATATTTATATAAGCTTTTTTATTTTCCCCGCTAAGCTCTTTTGATTCATCTAAAAATAATTTTGCACTAAAATATTTTATAGCGTTATTATTTATTATTGTATTAATCTTGCAACCATCATTTAATAATTCACATTTTGTATAAGCATAATTTCCTAAAGCACAAACCATAGGCTCATCATCATTACAAGCTCTTGCATAATATTCATAGGCTTTTTTGAAATTCTTTTGCTCTAATGCTTTTTTAGCAATTTTAGTATCATTTGAATTTGAATTAGAACTAGCTGCATTTAAGGCTGATTTACCAACACTATAAATAACTTTAATAGGAATTGTAATTGCAAAAACAACAACAGAAGTTGCGACAGAAGCCACACCACTTATTAAAGAACTACATCCTAAAAATATAAATAATATAAAACTAAAAATTATTTTCATATTAATCCTTTAATAAAAAACGCTAATATTAGCAAATGAAAGTTTTAAAATCACCTTGTTTTGATAGTTTTGAAGTAAAGGGTTCTAAATTCTTATGCTATTTTGAACCACTTAATATTAACGAAAATGTTCGCACTAGACAAGAAGAATTAAGAGCCGAGCATTTTAAATGCGTTCATGTAGTCTATGCTAGTAGAGTATTAAATGAATTTGGACAAATTGTAGAAAATCAAAGTGATGATGGAGAACCTAAAGGAAGTAGTGGAGCACCTGCTCTTAATGTATTAAGAGGAGCTAATATTGTAAATGCAGCTTGTTATATAGTAAGATATTTTGGTGGAACATTATTAGGAGTTGGCGGGCTTGTAAGAGCATATTCAAACGCAGTTAATTTAGGAATTTCAAAAGCTAATGAGCTAAATCTACTTTCTAACTATATAAAAAAAGAATCATATTATATAGAACTTGAATATAGCCAAATAAATAAATTAAGTTATATTTTAGATAAACTAAATATCGTTTATTCTAAAGATTTTGGAGCAAATGTTGTATTTTATTTAGAACTTAGCACAGATGAATTAGAAGAATTAGAAAAAGAATTGATAGATTTAAGATTAATTTTAAATAAATTATAAGGATATAAAATGAAAAAATATATGATGATTGTTAGCCTATTATTTTTAAGTGCTTGTAAAAACGAAGATATACAAAAAAGTGTCAAAAATTGCTTAAACGAACTTTCTAATCAACCAAGTGAAGCTGTTTTTGATAAATGTTTTTATTATGAAAATGAATTTCAAAGACAATTAAGTATTAATTTTGAAAATGTATTACCTAAATTATTTAATAATTATGGCGGAATTGCAGAAATTAAAGTAGATATATTAAATAGTTCTAATAATAGTGCTGAAGTGCAAATTATTACTAAATTTAATAATGGTTTTGTTAAAAATGAAAAAAGAAAAATGGTAAAAATTGATAATTTATGGAAAATGTCAGCAGATATTATAAAATAAAAGGCTTGATAATCAAGCCTTTAAATTATTTTACACAACAACTTGTTGCACCTGTATTTTTTAGCATCCAAATTGATTTTTCATAACTAGCAATTTGCTCTTGAGCATAAGCTGCAGTAGTTGTATCTCCTGCTTCTTCAGCAAATTTATTTAACTTTTTAAACTCAGCTAATAAGTATTCATAATCAGCTAATATAAGTCCAACTAATTCAGTAGCTTCAAAGCAAGTTTTATCAGTTCTTGGAGCTTTTGCAGTTTCCATTAACTCTTTTGGGCAAACTATAGCTTTATGTCCTAATTGTAATAATCTTTCAGCACAATCATCAAACATTTCAGCCATTTTTTCATATGCTTCTTCAGTATATGAATGAAGTGCAAAGAATTGTAATCCTTTTACATTCCAATGGTAGTTATGAAACTTTAAAAATAATGCGTGTGCATCAGCTTGTAATTGTAATAATTGTTTTTCTAATGACATTCTGTCTCCTTTAATTGAATTTGTATTGCATTATAACAAAAATAGATTAATTAATTTTTATTACTTAATAATTTTTATTATTTAAATTAAAAATATTTTTCATTTTCACTAGTATTATTTAACTATAAATTGATATTCTTAACAAATTTATAAAAAAAGGAGAAATATGAAAAAATCATTATTAGCACTTAGTGCAGTAGCTGTTATGTTTATTGGTTGTGGAAACAAAATCAGTGATGAGCAGGTTAAAAATTTTGAAACTTCATTAAATAATTCTATTAAAAACGAAATTGAAAAATTAAAAGTTCTAACTGCTATGTTTGAAATTCCATCTAATGTAAATATTAGTGATTACAAATGTGAAAATAAAGGTGATTATGCAGAATGTAAGAGCAAAGGTATTGATGTTATTATAAATAATCAAAAAGTTTTAAGTGTTGAAGAAATAAAAATTGAAACAAATGGATTTTATACTGGAGATAAAAAAGGAAGTGTTAGCATAAAAGAATTAGCAACTAATACTCCTAAAGAAAGTTTTTATAAAAGCGAAATAAAATCAATTAAACTAGGTGAAATAGCTGTAGGATTTGCTAGTATGTTGGCTATTTCTGATAATAAATTAGGAATACTTCCAGAACTAGCAAAAGATGAATATTCTATCAACACAATCACTAAAACAAAAGATATAGCAAATAATGGAAATGTTAAGGTTGAATTTAAATTAATCGGCAAACATAATAAAAATGAATTAGCTTTTGCAATAGATTTAGATGTATTAGATAAATTCTTTGAAATATGTGATAAATTAAATATTACTTATAATATTGATAATTATAAGATTGATAATGTAGATACACTTGATAAATACGATATGGATAATAAAGAATTTGCAGAATCTTTATTAATTAATTCAATTGAAAGCAAAATAAATATTAACAATAACTTAAAAGCTATCAAAGAATATGTAATGCAAAATATTGATAAAGTCCCTGAACAATTTAGACCAATTGTTGATAGTTTTTTTGCTAATACACCACACAAATTTGAGCAAAGTTTAAAAGTTAAAAACAAATATAATATGTTAAAAGCTATAGAAGAAAGTGAAAATCAATTACCTAAAGACTTTAACGATAATGTGGAAATAAAAATAAATGGTATGAATTTTACTCAAATAAAATAAAAAAATCCTATTTCAAATTCTAGAATTTGAAATAGGAATAAAACTTATTTTTTCTTACTTTCGTTAAATTTTAATAATTCTTTTTTAACTACTGGAGCTAATAAAAATAACGCTAAAACATTAGGTAATACCATTAAAGTATTACATAAATCAGAAATACTCCAAACCAAATCAAGCTTTAGCATAGCACCTATAAAAATACATAAAACAAACACTATTTTAAATATAGGTAAAGCTTTATTTGAGAATAAATATTGCACATTAATTTGAGCGAAATAATACCAGCCAATAATGGTTGTAAATGCAAAAAACACAAGACAAATTGCAAGTAATTTCACACCAATACTACCAAAAGCAATGCTAAATGCCGAAGTAGTTAGTTCAATACCGCTAAGACTTAAATCAGCTCCGCTAAGTAAGATTATAAGAGCAGTTGCTGTGCAAATAAATGCTGTATCAATAAATACTGCAAGCATTGCCACAAAACCTTGAGAAACAGAGT
This sequence comes from Campylobacter sp. RM12654, assembly GCF_020137585.1. Classification (NCBI taxonomy): domain Bacteria; kingdom Pseudomonadati; phylum Campylobacterota; class Epsilonproteobacteria; order Campylobacterales; family Campylobacteraceae; genus Campylobacter; species Campylobacter sp. RM12654. The sequence continues at coordinate 3,622 of NZ_JACGAR010000028.1, read as the reverse complement.
TTTTAGTAGTTGCACTTGCGTGTGCGTGTGGTGTACTTCCCATACCTGCTTCGTTTGCAAAAAGTCCCCTTGCAACCCCATATCTAATAGCTTCTTTAATACCAATTCCAACAGCTCCACCAGCTACTGCTTCAAGTCCGAAAGCTTGTTTAAAAATCATAGAAAATACATTGCCTATATTTTCGTGAAATGCTATTAAAATATAAACTGCAACCAAAACATAAAATATAGCCATAAAAGGCACTACAAGTTCGGCAAATCTAGCAATCCTTTTAACCCCGCCAATCACCACAAATCCTGCGATAATTGCAGTAATTGCTCCTGTGATTTTCAAATCCACTCCAAAAGCTTGATGAATTGCACCTGAAATAGAATTGCTTTGTGTCATTTGACCAGCACAACCAAGTGCAACAATAATTGCAATAGCGAAAAATCCAGCGAGTAAATTGCAAGTATTAGCACCTAATTTTTTCTTAAGACCAAGTTTTATATAAAACGCAGGACCTCCGATATAATGTCCGTGCTGCCATACTTTGTAGCGTTGTGCTAAAACACCTTCAGCTAAAATTGTAGCCATGCCCAAAAATGCACTAGCCCACATCCAAAATATAGCTCCTGCTCCACCTAAATTAATAGCAGTTGCAACGCCTATGATATTACCTGTTCCAACTTGTGCTGAAATTGAAATCATCATAGCTTGTAGGGCTGTTATTCCGGAATTTTTTTTCTTACCTTTTTTGAATAAATCTCCAAAACTTGCACTCAAGCCTTCTTTAAAATAGCGAAATTGCGGAAGACCTAGATAAATAGTGAAAATAAGACCTATTCCAACTAAGGCAAATACAAGAACATAAGCAACTAAAACTCCATTAATTTGCTCAATAAATTGATGAAAATCCATATGAAAACCTTGTTATAAATTAAAAAGTTTTAAGTCTAACAAAAAAAGTAAAAATTTTGCTTAAATTAATATTCTTTTGCAATCTAATTTAATAAATTTAAGCAATAAATACTACTAATTATAAAATATTAATAAAATAACGTTATTAAAATAAATAAAATAATTAAATTGTGTTTTCATTAATTTAAAAATTAAATTGTAAAAACATTATTTAAAAAATTCTTTAAATACGCCAATATCTTGGCAAAATAAAAATTAATTCAAATTCCTTAAAAATATAAATATTAAAATATAGCTTTTATATAGACTATAAAATCAATTTTATCAATATAATTTATTTGTAGTATAAATAAAATATTTTAAATTAAATAATTTTTTAATTAATAAGCAATAAAAATGAGTAGCTAAGCTAGAGCATTATTAAAAACTCTAAAATACTTAGAATATATGCAAATTAGATTTTAAATTGCAAACCTAATTCTACTACAACCTTTCAAATTATAAAAAATAAATTCAAATACAAATTAAGTAAAGATTAAGAATGGTGGGGGGGGGTATTATACTGATTTTAAATAAAGGATTTTCATGTGCGATATATCAAAAAAGATTTATGACAAAATCACAACAGATGGCTTATATACTTATAACAAAACGGATTTATATGATTATATTATATATCTACTAGATAAAGAAAAAAGATTGTTAGATAAATCAAACGATGAGCTATCAAGACTTTTGAAGATAAGCCCTAGCAAAGTAAGTGCCTTAAGAGCAAACATAAGCGTAAAGTTTATGAACGATAGTGAGTATGAAAGCTTATTTATAGACTTTTTATCTCAAATCTCAAATAGTAAAAATATAAAAGAAGATGAAACTCACTATATATTTACCATAGAAGATAAAGCTATAAGAAACTTCATAGAAGCAAAACTAAAAAAGCAATGTGATAATACAGCTGATTATACGCTAAACAAAGAAAAAATAAAAATCTTAAAAAGTGATTTTATAACACTTTTACAAAAGGTGAGCGATGATGATTTAAACACAAAAAAACTAATCAAACAGCTAGAAGCTAAAAATTCTTTAGATAAAGCTTTAGGCGTTATAGCTGAACTAATCCCAGCCTTTAAAAAGGCTAAAAATATTTATGAAATTATAGAAAATCATTAAGGAGATTTAAATGAAATTAAACAAACTATTAGTATATATAACAATAATGCTTATGACTAGCACAGCAGCGATGGCAAACAAAGCACCGTTTAAATTGCAAAGCTATAACCTTAACTACTCAAACAACAAAACACTCAGAATAACCTTTTTGGACAATGTAACCCTATGGAAAATTAGACTCAATAGGGGTAATTGTGAGATTGAAGATGGTTACTATGGAAGTCAAGCACTTTATCAACACAATATGGCTCTTAACTTAGATAGACTAAAAAAAGGATATAAAGTAGTCGCAAAATGGATGCTTCCAGGTATGCTCACTCGTGAATATTTTGAATTTCGATTAAATAAAACCCAAAGAACAATTCTTCAAGTATTTAATCAAATTACAGGGGTTTGGGAAGACACAGCTGATTTTCACAAAAGATTTGGCGATGTGATAGACCTTTCAACTAATTGTCATGATATATTAGAAATAGAACTAACCACGGATAAAACAACTTGGACAATTTCTAAGAATTAACCACATTGATGACAAATATGCAAACAAACGAAATTTAGTTTTAGCTTACTAAATTTCGTTTGTTTGACACCCCCACCCCCCCCCCACACATACAACCCACAATAAACCAAATTAATCTCAAATAAATATAACCATTCAAACATAAAAAGCTTTCAAACACCGCTAAACAAACAAAATTAATAAACTAAAAATCAAAGCAAAGCCCAAAAAAATAATAAAATTAAAAACAAGATAGAACTTAAGCTTATAACAAACCAAAAACAAACTCTCAATAAAGCCTAAAATCTTTTCAAAGGTGGCTAATAACGCCTAATCAACTTTTAAAACTTTTTCAAAGGCAATTGGTTTTCAAAGCATTTTTAAAAATAGACAAACTTAAAAAACCCAACCTAAACGCCAAATACCCCACCTCATTTATAGTTCTAGTCTAACTAGCTTTTACAAAGCTAAACAAATGAAATTAACAAGCTAAGACAAACTCTGTGTGGTTTATTTTATGATAAACTTCGTTAGACCAACTAGATTATAGTTTAATATATGGGGTGACTACATCACTTTGGGACACTTTTTAAAGCTAATTTTCATTTGTTTGATAAAATTTTAATTCAATAATAATTTAATGTTAAATAAGCATAAATAAGCTACAAAGCAATTGTTTTACAGTTACTTTATGATACATTTATCTTATAGATGTTTTAAACAACTTTAAAACAATTCAACTATATAAAACCATTAAGTTATTAAAGTGGCTACAAAGCAATTATAGTTATAAAATAATTATAGTTATAAATTGATTTAATTTTAAATAATAAGTAGTAGTTTAAATAGCAATAACAACAGTTATAAAGCAATTATAAATATATTTAATTATGATTATACTATTCCAATTACTATTAGTAGCTATATAACACAATATTTATAAAGCAATAACGGTAACAATAATTTATAAAGTAATAACAAATATATTCAATTACGATTGATAGTTAAAAATAATTAGTAGTAATAAAGTTAAAAGTTAGTAGTAGTTTAAA
>NZ_JACGAR010000027.1:0-22236 GCF_020137585.1 Campylobacter sp. RM12654 | reverse complement strand
ATTAAATTAAGTAAATTAAAAATATTTAATTTTTAACCCCTAGCAATGTTAGAAATGTTTTAGAATATATCTTATAGCTATATTAAATTGATTGTTAATATTAAAATCAGCACTGAAAATTCTTTCATAACCTAGATTTAATCTCAAATCGTTATTTAGATTATAATCTTAACTAATATTAAAATAAAATTGATTGTTTTTTTGCTTTATAAATTCTAACGCTATAAAAAGGCTTTTTAATAATAATTTTTAAAAAGCCTTTTGAAATTCAAATCTCTTTGCCTAATTTAAAGCCAAGTTCTTCTAAGCATTTGCTAAGATAATCTTTATCATCGCAATCAATGATAATTGTTTTTAAATCATCACTAAAAGTAATATTATTAAACTCATCTTCTAAATTATCTTTAATTTTTTTAACACAATGAGAGCAATTTACATTAAATATTTCATATTTTTTCACGAACTTGCTCCTTTTAATTGTTTTCCGTATTTAGGGAATTTAAGTTTTTTAATAGCTGTGCTTTCTATTTGTCTTACACGCTCACGAGTGATTTTTAACTCACTTCCTATCTCTTCAAGAGTTCTATCACTCTCATCATCAGTTAGTCCAAAACGAAGTTTAATAACGGTTTTTTCCCTTTCATTAAGTTGCTCTAAAACTCCATTTATTTGCTCTTTTAAATCTTCTTTTAAAATATGCTCAAGCGGACTAATGCTACTTCTATCTTCTACGCTATCACCAAATCTTCCATCATCATCACTTCCAACAGGTGCGTCAAGACTTACAGGTTCTTTTGCTATTTTCATAACTTGCTTAACCTTATCTTCACTCATACCGATTTCTTTAGCAATTTCATCAATTGTAGGCTCTTTTCCACATTCTTGAACACGCTTTTTACTAAATTTATTAATCTTATTAATCGTATCAATCATATGGATTGGAATTCTAATTGTCCTTGCTTGATCAGCTACCGCACGGCTAATTGCTTGTCTAATCCACCAAGTAGCATAAGTTGAGAATTTATATCCACGCTTATATTCAAACTTATCAACCGCTTTCATAAGACCGATATTTCCTTCTTGAATAAGGTCAAGAAATGCTAAACCACGATTAGTATAGCGTTTAGCAATACTTACAACTAATCTTAAGTTTGACCTAGCCATCTTACCTTTTGCAGTATCGCTAATATTTTTACCACGCTTGATTTGCTCTAAAATCTCTTTTAATCTTTCTTTATCCATATCAAAGCAATTTTCACTAGCTTCTTTTGTCTGGAATAGCTTTTTAATCTCCATATAAGTGCTAACCATAGTATTTTCTAAAGCTAATTCTGTGATTTCTTCTTTACTTAAATTGGTAATATTATCTAAGATTTTTTTATGTCTTTCTTTTAATTCATCGCTAAACATAGGCAAACGATATTCTAAGCGTTTTAATTCTTTATCAAAATCTACATCACTTTTTAAAACCGTTTCCATAGATTTTACGATTTCATTAATTAGTTTAGAAGTTGGCCCTAAAGCTAATAATTTTTCTTTTAAAATATTCTTTTTGAAAGCAATATTTATATGATTTTGCAATTCATCTTTGCTAAGTTGCTCTTTGTGTGAGCTTTTTAACCATTCTTTTTTTGCCTTTTCTAAAGCTTTAAAGCTTTCAATTACTTTAATTGCTCTTTTATCTTCTTTTAAAGATTTTACAGGCTTTCTTTCTTCATCGCTATCATCTAATTCATCTTCTTCTAAATCTTCTTCATTTTCATCTTCATCATTATCAAAATTCTTAAACAATTCTTTCACACGACGCTCGCGATTAATTAAAGCATCTTTATAGTCTAATATAAAATCAATTAGATAAGGAACACTACAAAAAGCGTCAATTATAATATCTTCGCCAAGTTCAATTCTTTTGCTTATTTCAACTTCTTCTTCTTTGCTAAGCAAATCAATCTGACCCATCTCTCTTAAATACATTCTAACAGGGCTTTCACTTCTACTAATTTCGCTTAAATCATAATCTTTGCTTAAATCGCCTTCTAATTCATTTTCTCTTAATAATTCTCTTTGTTTTGCTCTTTCTTTTGCTTCTTTTAGATTTCTCATTTTAGCAATTTCTGCCGAGCTTAGAAGATTTACATTATATTCTTTTACTAAATTCTTAATAGTCTTTATATTTGCTGCTGTTGGAGCTTTTTTAAATAACTTAACTATCATCTCATAAGTTAAATAATCATCTGTATTGTCCTTAAACAAAACCTCTAATTCTTTATCTAAATCTGCCATTTTTGCTCCTTTTTGAAAAAACTTACATTATACAAAAGATTAATAAATTAAGCATTATTAAAAACTATTCTAGCCAATTAATTAGGCTTTTATTTTTTGATTTTAAGTATTCATTACATTTTAAAAAATGTTGATTGTTAAAAAATTTACCCCTTGCAAGTGGGCTTGGATGAGCAGAGCTTAATATTAAATGCCTTTTAGTATCAATATATTTTGCATAATTATTTGCAAAACTCCCCCACAACATAAAGACTAAATTATCATAATCATTATTAATTCTTTGTATAACATAAAGGAAAAAATCTTCCCATAAATGCTTGTGAGAATTAGGTTTGCTCTTTTGCACGCTTAAACTTGCATTTAATAATGCCACGCCTTGTCTTGCTAAATAGCTCAAATCACTTTGTAAAAATACAGCTTCATTTGGATAATCATTTAAGATTTCTTTAAAAATATTTCTTAAACTAGGTGGAATTTTAATACTAGATGAAAACGCTAAACCATCAGCACTTCCATCGTGATATGGGTCTTGTCCTATAATCACTACTTTTGGAATTTCACATAATTTAAAGGCTTTAAATAAATCCTTTTTTTGTGGATAAATTATATTATTTTCATATTCGTAATCTAAAGCCTTTAAAAGCTCTTTACCCTTAGCAGTAGCTAAATAATCATCTACTATATTTAGCACAAAAGCTCCTTCTATGCAATAAACTTAAGCCGTGAATTTTAATAGCTTCTATGTGAGTTTTGGTTCCATAGCCTTTATGAGATTTAAAATCATATAAATTATCATCTAAATTAGCCATAAAATTATCCCTACTAACCTTAGCTAAAATACTAGCAGCCATAACGCAAGGCTCTATCTCATCAGCATTTATTAGAGTTTTTATACCCATTCCATAATCAGTATTACCATCAAATAATAATTCATCTTTTTCAAAATGCTCTATAATTTCTCCTAAAGCTTTTTGATAAGCCGCTCTAATTCCATTTAAATCTATATATTCATTATCAACAAAAACTACTAAATAATCAGAGTTTTGCTTAATTATCTCATACAAATTCTCACGCTTTTTTGCACTTAGTTTTTTACTATCATTTAATTCGTTTATATTTATTTTTAGCTTACAAGCTGCAAGCACTAATGGACCTGCAAACGCTCCACGCCCAGCTTCGTCAATCCCAATCATTTAATTCCTTTGAAATTAGCCAAGTATTTAAAGTAAGTCCTATAAATCTAATTTCATCATTAACGAAATTAAATTGCTCGTTTAATGATAAAACTAAGATATTTTTAAGCTCTAATTCTTTGGCTTTTTTGCTTAATTTTTTGCTTTTTAGTTTTATAAAATCTTTATTAGTAAAAGCTTCGCATAGTATTCCTAAACTAGCCGAACTAATAATAAAATTTATATCATCATCATAAAAAATCTCATCATAAACCATCAAAAGTTCATTAGCTATTAAATTCTCATAAGTTTTAGAAAAATCCTTTTTAAAACTAAGTGAGTTTTTAATTGAAAAATCATAAAAATAAGGCTTTTTTAGATTTTTTTTAATATGTTTTACCCAATGCAATAAAAATCTATCTTCTAAAGAATAAACGCATTTAAAAAAATCATTTTTTGCTATTTTTTTATGTTTTAAAAACTCACTAAAAAGACTTAAAATACTTGTTTGAACGCCTATTTTTAAAGCTAATTCTTTAAGAGTGATTATTTCGTTTTCGCTTAAATGCTGTTTTAAAATAGCTTGAGTATTTAAAGCAGCATTAAGTGGGTCTAAATCCACATTAGCAGGATTTTGCCCTAATAATAAATAATTTGATAAATGCTCGCTAGGGCTATAATTTTTCTTTGAAAATGAAATAAATTCTTCATAATCTAAAAAATTAAGCCTTATTTTAATAAAGTCTTTATAAGAATAATTTTTATTAGAGCTTAATATATAACAACGCTCTAAATTTCCTAATTCAAATTCTAAAAAAGGCTCATTTATTATTAGATTTTTGATTTTATTTTTTTCTATGAAGCTTTTAAAATCAGCATTTATAAATCTTAAATCACTCATATTAATATAAGTAAATTCATCTAAATTATAAAATGCTAAAGATTTTTTACCACTAGAAATTGCCCCATAAATTAGGGCAAATCGTGGTAAGGTATCTAGTTTTCTTGGTTTTAAACCATCTTTGTTTATTTTAAATTGTAAAAAACTATCTAGGCTCATAGCTTAGGACTAGCGTCTAAAAACTCATTAGCCTTATCGCCGTATCTTTTGAAATTCTCTATAAACATTTTTGCTAATTTATCTCTTGTAGCTATGAAATCAGCTTCATTTTCCCAAGTTTTAATAGGATTTAATAATCTTTCATCAACCCCATCTAAACTCTTTGGCACTGCTAAATTAAATACATCATAATTGTAATATTCACAATTTTGAATAGAGCCATCTAAAATAGCGTTAATGCAAGACCTAGTCGCTTTTATACTCATTCTTTTACCAACGCCATAACTTCCACCGCTCCAACCGGTATTTACTAAATATACATTTACATTGTGTTTTTTAATCTTTTCGCCCAATAATTTCGCATAAACACTAGGACTAAGCGGCATAAATGGTTCGCCAAAACAAGCAGAGAATGTAGCAACAGGCTCTTTTATACCACGCTCAGTTCCTGCAACTTTTGCAGTATATCCACTTAAAAAATAATACATTGCTTGAGTGTTGTTTAGTTTTGATACAGGAGGTAAAACGCCAAAAGCATCAGCACATAAGAAAATTATATTAGATGGATGACCTGCTTTTAAACTTGGTTCGTGATTTTCAATATGCTCTATTGGATAGCTTACACGAGTGTTTTCTGTCTTACTAGCATCACAAAAATCAACTTCTTTAGTGCAAGTTATAACTACATTTTCAAGTAAAGCATTTCTCTTAATCGCTGCGTAAATTTCAGGCTCACTATTTGGGTCAAGATTAATACATTTTGCATAACAACCACCTTCGTAGTTAAACACACCATTATCATCCCAACCATGCTCATCATCACCTATTAAAGCACGATTTGCGTCTGTGCTAAGAGTAGTTTTACCTGTGCCACTAAGACCAAAAAATAAACAAACATCTCCATCTTTACCAACATTCGCACTACAATGCATACTCATCTTACCTTGTAAAGGCAGCCAGTAATTCATCATAGAAAACACACCTTTTTTCATCTCGCCACCATACCAAGTGCCAAGAATTAATCCTATGTTATTTTCTATATCAAATCCTACGAATACATCGCTATTTAAATCTTGATATTTATACATTTCATTTTTTAATTTGCACGCATTTATGATTACAAAATCAGGTTTGAAGTCTTTAAGTTCTTCATCACTTGGGCGAATAAACATATTTTTAACAAAATGTGCTTGCCACGCAATTTCTGTTATAAATCTTATTTTTTTTCTACTATCAAGGCTAGCTCCACAAAATACATCCATAACATAAAGCTTTTTGCCATTTAAATATTCTTTTGCTCTTCTTAAATTATCATCAAAAATATCTTTAGTGCAAGCTCTATTTACATTACCCCACGCTATATTTTCACTTGATGGATGAGAATTTACAAAATACTTATCCTTAGGGCTTCTACCCGTAAAAATACCTGTATCAACTGCAAATGTGTCATTTTGACAAACTTCACCTTCACGGCACTCTAACTCGTGAGCTCTTAACTCATCATAACTTAAATTGTAAAAAATCTTCTCCGGCTTTATGCCTAAATCTTCTAACATTTTTAACTCCTGTAAATAAAAATTGCCTAATTCTACTTTAAAAAACTTCCTAAGGGGTAAAAATTATTAATTAATATCAAAATTATTATAATTGGTGTTACAAATCTTAAAAAAATAAAATAAAACTTAGTTAAATTTTTGCCAAATATAGGTAAAAAGATTTTAAAGAATGAATATCTTTTCATTAAAAATCCAGCATAAATACTAGAAAACAACACTCCTAAAGGAAGCATTATATTACTTGTGAAAAAATCTAAAGCATCAAAAGTATTAAAGCTAAGCTTATTCGCCATTCCAAGAAGAGCTAAAACACCTATTATATAAACAAAAATTCCAATAATAATCAAAGCTTTTTTTCTACTCATTTTATTTTCAAGATAAAAAGTAAATGGCTCAATCATAGAAACAGCACTCGTAATTCCTGCAAAAAATAAAGCTATAAAAAAGCTAAATGATAAAATCTCACCTAAAAAACCAAATTTTGAAAATAAAGTAGCAAGGCTAACAAATACAAGTCCTGCTCCACTCTCATTAGGATTTGCTCCGAATTTAAATACAAAAGTAAAAACAATAAGCCCCATCATAAGACCTATTAAAAGATTTATAAACACTACAAATAAACTTGATTTTAAAATATTAGTTTTTTCATCTAAACTAGCAGCATAAGTGCTAATACAACCTATCCCAAGACATAAAGTAAAAAGACTAAGTCCTAAAGCATCAAGCAAAGAATTAAGCCCTAATTTAGAAAAGTCAGGTTTAAATAAAAACTCACACGCATCTAAAAATCCATCTTGAGTAAAGCTAAAACCTAGCATTAATAAAAGTATTACAAATAATGCAGGCATTAAAATCACATTTAATTTCTCAATCCCATTAATTATCCCGCGACTAACTATATAAATAGTCATAAAAAAGCAAATGCTAAAGCAAATTATGCTAATAAATAAATTCTCGCCTATTGCATTATTAAAAAGCGCTCCTGCTTCATCTAAGGTATTAGGTAAAGAAAAACTTAAAAATATATAGTGAAATACTAAAGATAAAACCACTAAATAAAACGATAATACAAGTATTCCAGTGAGCATAAAAACCCCGCCCATTTTGCATAATTTTGGCTTAAATCTAGCAAGGGTAAAATAACTTGTAGCTAAATCACTTTTAGTAATTTTTCCTAATGCAATTTCTGCTAAAAATAAAGATAAACCTAAGGTTAAACATAAGAATAAATAAAGTAAAACAAAGGCCGAACCACCATTAGTCCCAACCATTGTAGGAAATTTCCACGCATTTCCAAGTCCAACAGCACCACCCGCAAGGGCTAAAACAAAACCTACTTTAGAAAAAGTGCTCCTAGCTGAGCCAAAGTAAACTCCTCATAATAATCTCCTTTTTTAAAAAATAAGCCAAAATAATAACCTAAAAGATAGCAAAATGCAAGGAAATTAAAAATTATTTGTATATTTTTAATAAAAATATTAATTTTAATGATATTTTAGGGTTAATTGTCTAAATCAATAAGATAAAAGCTTTAAATAATTTCAAAACTAAGCAAAATAGAATAAGCCGTAAATGTCAATAAACCTACTAAAATCAATACAAATATGATAATTTTGAAAATATTCAAAACAAATTCCTTAGAATATAAATAATTTATTAAATTTTTAAATTGATAATGATTATAATACCCCCCCCCATTAACAAAAGTAAATAAATTAAAAATTTTTTGAAATATTTTTATATTGGAATTTAATTTAAAATAAGAACTTCAGGTTCTAAAAGTATATTAAATTGCTTCAAAACCTCATCTTGTGCTAGATTTATCAAATACAATGCGTCTTCAAAACTAGCTTTATTAAAATTTATTAAGAAATTTGCGTGCATTTCGCTAATCTTTGCACCGCCTTTTACCTTGCCTTTAAGCCCTGCTTTATCAATCAATGCTCCTGCGCTAAAGCCTTGTGGGTTTTTAAAAATACTACCAAAACTAGCACCTTTTGGCTGATTTTCTCGCATTTTGCTAAATTGCTCTACTAATTCAAGGCTAAAACCTTTGTTTAATCTAAGCCTAATAGCATAAATTGTGCCTTTTATATCACTATTTCTATAAGTAAAATTTGGCTTAATCCATTCATTATCAACATTTACTTCTAAAATATAATTTTTTATTTCAAATTCTTTCATTCCTGCATTCATTTTAGTAATGCCGCCCATTTGTCCTGGTAGGTGTGATAAGAATTCTAAACCTGTTAGATTGTTTTTCTTACAATAATTAAATAATTTATATGAGCTAGTTCTAGCCCCTATTTCTAAATAATCATTATATTCTTTAATATATTCGTATTTTTTGCCTAAAATTGCAAGATTTTTAGGCTGATTGATTAGCAAATTACTAGCATTTCCAATGACTAAATAATCGTGTTTAATCATCTCATCAATTACTTTTACTTCACAATTTGCGCCGATTTTTACGCTTGAGTATTTTGAAAAATCAATTATCATAATCGCCTTGAATGCTTAGCAATTCAAAATAATCTTTTTGCAATTGTGCATTGGTTTTATTAAGCTCGTATATTTGATTTTTTAGCTTTTCTATCCTTGTATCTAGCATCATAGTTGTCTCTATTGATGATTTAGAAAACAATATCGCAAAAAGCCCAAAAAATAAAATAAATACATAAAGGGCAATTTCTAAAATGCCCTTTGTAAAAATCTTTAAATTAGACTTTTTATAATTATGATTGTCTAATAATTCTTGCATTAAAATCCTGCTTCAATTTCAAGCAATCTATTATATTTAGCTGTTCTTTCTCCCCTTGCAGGAGCACCTGTTTTAATATACTTGCAAACTAATGAAAAATCAGCTATGAAATTATCTTCACTCTCCCCACTTCTATGGCTCATTATAGTATTATAGCCATTTGCGTGAGCTAGTTTAATAGCGTCTATTGTTTGAGAAATTGAGCCGATTTGATTAGGCTTGATTAAAATCGCATTTGCCATACCTTCATCAATGCCTTTTTGTAATAATTTAACATTAGTTACAAATAAATCATCTCCTACTAATTGTGTTCTTGAGCCGATTTTTTTAGTTAAATTAACCCAGCCTTCATAATCTTGCTCTGCAAGTGCATCTTCTATGCTTAAAATAGGATATTTTAATAATTTTTCATATTCATTAATCATCTCATCGCTACTTAGCTTTTTGCCCTCATAATCATATTTTCCATCACTATAAAGCTCACTTGCTGCAACATCTAATGCTAGATTGATTTTGCCACTAAAACCTGCTTTATTAATAGCTTCTAGTAATAATTCAATAGCTTCTTCATTGCTTCTTAAATTAGGTGCAAATCCGCCTTCATCTCCTAATGCTGTGCTTAAGCCTTTTTTCTTTAAAATATCTTTTAAAGTATGATAAGTAATTGCACTTGAGAATAATTTTTCTTTAAAAGTATCAAAACCTGTTGGAAGTAACATAAACTCTTGAATATCTATATTATTATCAGCATGAGCTCCACCATTTAATACATTTAGCATAGGTGTAGGAAGTGCGTTAAACTCTCCACATAAATATCTATATAATGGTAAATTACTAGCATTTGCTCCTGCTTTTGCAACTGCCATTGAAATTCCTAAAACTGCATTAGCACCTAAGCTAGAATAATTACTCGTGCCATCAACTGCTAATAAATGCTCATCAATTTCTCTTTGATTAAATACGCATTTGCCTATAAGTCCAGCTGCAACATGCTTAGCATTATTTACTGCTTTACTTACGCTTTTACCGAAGAAATAGCTCCCACCATCTCTTAATTCTAAAGCTTCATTAATCCCTGTGCTAGCACCACTTGGAACTATTGCTTCACCACTAATACCATTTTCTAAAACTACCTTAACCTTAACGCTAGGATTACCCCTACTATCTAGCACTTCAAGTGCATCAATCTTCGCTATTTTCACCAACTTCTCCTTCTAATGTAATATCATCGCCTATACTAGCTTTAATTTTTTCTGCAATTTCATTTGCTATTTCTTTGTTTTCTTTTAAGAAAATTTTAGCATTTTCTCTACCTTGACCTAGTTTATTACCACCATAGCTAAGCCAAGCACCACTTTTATCTACAATATCAAGCTTAATACCATAATCAATTAATTCGCCTTCGTAGCTAATGCCTTCTCCATACATAATATCAAATTCTGCTGTTTTAAATGGAGGTGCAACTTTATTTTTAACTATTTTTGCTTTTGTTCTATTTCCAATAGGCTCTTCGCCTTGTTTTAATGTAGCGGTTTTTCTAATATCAATTCTTACACTTGCATAGAACTTAAGTGCATTTCCACCCGTTGTTGTCTCTGGACTTCCATAACCTGTTTGACCTATTTTCATACGAATTTGATTTATGAAAATTACCATTGAGTTCATCTTGCTAACTACTGAAGTAAGTTTTCTTAAAGCTTGACTCATAAGTCTTGCTTGAAGACCTACATGAGTATCTCCCATCTCTCCATCAATTTCAGCCTTAGGAGTAAGTGCAGCAACACTATCTACTACTATAAGCTCTACCGCTCCACTACTTGCTAAGCGTTCTACAATCTCTAATGCTTCTTCTCCGCAACTTGGTTGAGATACTAAAACATCATCAATATTTACGCCTAAATTCTTAGCATACACAGGGTCAAGTGCGTGTTCAGCGTCAATAAAAGCACAAGTATAACCCATCTTTTGAGCTTGAGCTACGATTTGAAGTGTTAGCGTTGTCTTACCACTACTTTCTGGCCCATAAATCTCTACTATTCTTCCTTTAGGAACTCCACCAATTCCAAGTGCAATATCTAGCCCAAGTGAGCCTGTAGAAATTGGCTCAGCCTTTATTATAGGCTTATCTCCAAATCTAACAATAGCACCTTCTCCACAAGCTTTATTAATGCCTTTTAATGCAGCTTCAAGGGCTTTTGCCTTATCTTCAATTACTGCTGTTTCTTTTGCTTTTGCCATACCTTTCCTTTTTTTAATTTCTTAATTTGATTTTTAACCTAAGATTATAAATAAATAAGAATATTGCAATAAACATAGCTATTAAAAATGCGTCTCTTGGATGATGAAGATTGAAAATATGTTCTAATAATTCATCTATTAATGGACTAGAAAATTGTCCGCTAAATGTCGCAATACTAGCTAATGCCATATTTGTAGCTAGGTTTTGTTTTTTACTTCTAGTGCTAATTTGTGAAAACAAAAATGGTAAGCTAAAGCCAACTGCAAGACCATTTAAAATAGCTGCAATTATTCCTATTATTAGCATTAAATTAATTCCTGCGATTTCTATATGTTCGCTAAATCTTATAGCAAAAAGTAAAAAGGCTAAAATATAAATAAATGCTCCTAAGATTTTGATTTTTGTTCTAATTTTTTTGACAACTTTATGTAAATTCATAGAAGCAATTGCACCAAACAAGCCATTAAATCCCATAATTACACCAATAAAACTTGCGCTAATAATTTGCTCTTTTTGATAAATTATTGAAAAATTATTCGTAAAATTAAAAAACAAAACTTGGACTAAAAATAAATTAATATAAATTCCACTAAGATTTTTTATATTTCTTAAATCTATTTTCTTTTTCTTCTCCGCTATTTTTATATTAGGTAAAAAAATCATATTTAAAACAAATAAAACCAAAGCAAAAAGATATATTAAAAAACTATATTGCCAAGAAATTGACGCTAAAAAACCAGAAAAACTAACGGTAATAACTGCTCCTAATTGATTACACATTGCACTAAGTCCCATTAGTTTTCCTTGCTCTTCTTTTTTAAATAAAAAGCCAAGTAAAGAAACGCTTAATGGCATTAAAAAGCCAGTGCCTAAGCCTAAAATCGCTCTAAACACCAAAACCTGAATTATGTCATCTAAGAAAAACGGAGCAACCCCGCCAACTATAAACAATATAAAACCTATAAAAGCAAGTTGCTTAACGCTTAAATAATTTGCTAATTTTGCAAAAATTAAGCTTGAAAAGATAATAAAAAGTGAAGGTAAAGTAATAATTAATTTAATAAGTAATTCACTATCATTTGAAAAATGCTTAGCAATAAGTCCTAAAGCAGGTGCAACGGCAGCTCCACCTGTAACGGTTGCTAAGGAAATACTTAAAATTGAGATTTTTAGCATATTCATTGAAGTTTCCTTAAGATTTATATAAAAAAACTATAATGAAAAAAATCAAATTAAAGGCAAATAATGAGAATTACACTACTTAATTACACCCCACTAAATATCTGTTCTCACGCTATGAGAACTTGTTGGCAAAGCTTTGATAAAAGCGATAACGGAGGAGAAAAAGACTGCGAACTAATAAATCGTATCGGAAATATTTATAAGCATTCTAGCACGCTTGAACATTTAAATTATAATTTTTATATTCAAGGTATTTCAAGAGCTTGTTTGCAAGAATTAGCAAGACATCGCCACGCAAGTTTATCAGTAAAAAGCACTAGATATACTCTAAAAGAACTAAGAAATGAAAGTGAGTTTAAGGAATTTGATTTTGCTAATGCACAAAAATATATTGTGCTAACTGGAAATCGCTTGGTTGATAATGCTAGTATTTGTGCTTTAGAAAAACTAAGAATTATTTTAAATACTGAAGGAATGACACAAGATATTGCTAAATATGCCTTGCCAGAATGTTATAAAACCGAGCTTACTTGGAGTATAAATGCAAGAGCTTTACAAAATTTCTTAACTCTTAGAACTAGTAAAGCTGCACTTAAAGAGATTAGAGAGCTAGCTTACAATATCTATGAAGCTTTACCTAAAGAGCATAAATTCATTTTTAAAGGTTGTTTAAATGAAGCAAATTAGCCTAGCTCATAGCCCTGATGCTGATGATATTTTTATGTATGCGGCAATTCGCTATGGTTGGATAAGTTCGGAGTTTAATTATACTAGCGTTGCTGATGATATAGAAACGCTAAATAAAGCAAGTTTAAATAATATTTATGATGTTTGTGCAATTTCTTTTGCTGTGTATCCTAAAATTCAAAGCGAATACGCCTTGCTAAGATGTGCTACTAGTTTTGGCAATGGCTATGGTCCAAAACTAATCACTCTAAAAGATAAGATTTTAAAACCTAATTTTAAAGTGGCTTTAAGTGGGGAAAATACCACAAATGCTTTAATTTTTAAACTAGCATATCCTAATGCAAGAATTACTTATATGAACTTTTTAGATATAGAAAAAGCTGTTTTAGATGGTAGTGTAGATGCTGGGGTGTTAATACATGAGAGTATTCTTAATTTTAGTGATAAATTAAGAGTTGAGCGTGAGATTTGGGATATTTGGGCGGAGTTTTGCAAGGCTGAATGTGGCGAAGTGCTTACCTTACCACTTGGTGGAATGGCAATACGCCGTTCTTTAATGCTAAGCGATGCAATTAAAATTGAAAATGAGCTAACTCGTGCAGTAAAAGTCGCTACTCAAAATAAAGCTTTATTAAGTCGTATATTGCTTGGCAAAAACGAAGTGAGAGTAAATGAAGATGAGCTTAATAAATATCTAAGTCTTTATGCAAACGATGATAGTATTAGCTTAAAAGATGAGCAAATAAAATCACTTGAAGTATTGTTTAAATTAGGTGAGCGAGTTGGCTTTAGTCCTTGTGATGTAAGGCTTAATCTAATTCCAAGCGAATACGAAAGCTTAAGAAATTCATGAAAAATCTTTTAATAATAGTAGATTTTCAAAATGATTTTGTAACAGGCTCTTTAGGGTTTTTAAAGGCACAGAATTTAGAAAATATCATCTTAGAAAAATATGAAAAATATCTTAAAAATAATGATGAGATAATCTTTACTATTGATACACATAATGATGATTATTTAGACACTATAGAAGGGCAAAATCTACCTATTAAACATTGTATTAAAGGCACAAATGGGATAGAAATTTATGGAAAATTAAATGAGTTTTCTAAAAATCATTTATGCTTTTATAAAAATACTTTTGGCTCAATTGAACTTGGAAATTATCTAAGCAATAAAAACTATAAAAATATTGAAATTGTTGGACTTGTAAGCAATATTTGCGTCTTATCAAATGCAGTGATTGCAAAATCTGCACTTCCTAATGCAAATATTTTTATAGATAAAAACGCAACCGCTAGTTATGATGAAGACTTGCACCAAAAGGCTTTAGATATTTTAAAAAGTCTTCATATAAATATTATTTAAAAAATACCTAATTCAAATTCTAAAATTGAATTTGAATTAAATCATATTAATTTATGCTAGTTTATCTAGTGTTTTATTCTTTAGCAAATCTTTTACTATATCAGCACTATCGTGAGTAAAATCACCTAAAAACTCATCACTTTTTGCCATTTTCTCATCTATATAAGTCTTATCAACATTTAAAAAATTAGCGTAATGCTCGTTAGCTTTATCATTAGCTTTGTTAAATTGCTCTAAAAGTTGAGGATTTTGCAATGAATTTGGGTCAATGTTTAAGATTTCAAGCTTATCTAAATCAGCCTTACTAAGTGCTTTTACCCCGTTTGTATTAATTGTATTTTTAATCCTTGTTAGGCTTGATAGTGCGTTTGCGATTTCTTGCTTTTTCTTTGCTTCTTCATCATCAACATTAGTGCTTTTTATTTCATTTGATGCTAGATTTACATTTTGAGTGCTTGTATTTTGTGTGTTTAGGTTTTGTGGATTTTTATTAGCTGCAAATTCTTCGCTCTCACCTAAAGTTATCGTATCATCAAAATCACTATTTGATAATATTGTTTGATTTAATGCTTCATCAATATTTTTAGGCACAGAATCTAAAATCGTAGTATTATCAGCTAAAAAACGCTCAATTTTTTGATAGCTTTGATAATTTTGCGGATTTGTTCCATCTAAACTAAACTTAGCTACTACATTAAGCTCTAATAATTCATCTTTATTTAAAAAATCATTATTGTTTTTATTAGCAGCTACATATCCTCTAGCATAAGCAATATCACTAAACCAACCACTTATATATTTTTCTGCATTACCATTTAAAATAATACTGCCATCTTCACGCTTATAAAAGTCTTTGCTATCAAAATGGCTTTTTAATTTATCTAAACTCTCATCACTAATACTTGCAGAACTTATGCCATTTTTACTTTCAAAATAGATTTTATTGCCACTATTATTGCCTGTTTTTATATCATCAATTTTATTATTTTTGATATTTTCATCAATTTGTTTTAATTCGTTTTCGCTCTTTACTCCACCAAAACTCTCGCCCATTTTATGATAAGTATTATTATAAATATTAGATAAATTAACTTGCATTCAATCTCCTTTTTAAATAATTAATTTTCGTTTAATTTTATTTAATGATACTTAAAAATTTTTGAAAATTATTACAATAATTACTTATATATTTATATTAAATTTCATTCTTTAAACAAAATGAAAATTCTTTAGCAAAAAAGTTTATATTGATATTTCCTTTTTCACAAGGAGTGATTATTTTGCAATTTTGATAGCATGGCAAAATCCCATAAAATTCTAATACTTTAAAATTATCATTACGAACACTAATTTCATTAATGCCTTGTGATTTTAGCTCTTTTGCTAATTCTTTATTTAAATGATAATTTTTAGCAAAATGCTCGTTTTCATCAACAAATCTATATAAAAATGGATTAAATATCACAAATAAAAAGCTAATTACTAAAGAAATCAACACAAAAAATAATATCACATTATGTTTTGCTCTAAATTGTGGTAAATGCACTTTAAAAGAAGTTAAAAAATTAGCAATTATTAAAGGTATAGCAGGTAGTAAAAATGGTAAAAACTCGGCAATTTCTGGCTTTTGTCTAAATGATAATAATAAGCATATTATAAAAGCACTCGCACTTATACAATATAGCAAGTCCTTTTTACCCTTAAAACTAATATAATAAATCGTATAGAAAAAATACAAAAATAAAGGTGGAGAAAACACAGCCGACATAATAGCAAGTGAGTCTAAAAAATATCCCCTAGGTCTGCCTGAAAAATCATATCCATAAATTATAAAAGTAGCAAACATTAGTAAAATTGATAAAATTAATAACTTTGATAATCTATTAAAATAAGCATAAAAAATACAAGCAATATATAATGAAATCATAGCTTTATCAATATAAATACAAACAATCAATACTCCATAAAATATATAAAATTGCCTTTTTATAGCAAGATATACAAGAAGTAATGAAGTAAATATAATAATTCCCGCAGGATTAATTAGTAATGCTGAAGCAAGGCTTCCTGGAGTAAGATTAAAGATAATATTAGATATATAGGCATTATTTTTAAGGTATTTAATTGATATTTTATATAGCAAAATATTGCTTAAAATATGCAAGATTATATAAGCAAATCTTATATTTTCATTGCCAAAAACACTTAAGGCAAAATTAGCAAAAAGCCCATTAAAACTATTTGAGCTAAGCTCGTTTAATTCATAAGGGCTAATACTTAAAAAGCTGTTTTGCCACAATAAAACGCATAAATCAATTAATAAAATAACGCCTAATTTATAATTCATCTAATTCCTATTTTAAATTCTCAAGCTCAAGCATTAAATTAAGCCACAATTTAACACCATTTTCTAAGGCATTTTTATTTAAACTCATTTCAGGATGATGAAGTCCAGGAGCACAATCAACTCCTAAGCCCATAAATGCTGATGGAATGCCTAGTTTAATAGGATAGAAGAAAAAGTCTTCCCCACCAGGTGTAAATTGCTCTTTGATTAAATTCTCTTCTCCTAAAGTATTGCTTATAACTTTTTCGCAAATCTTAGCTAAATCTTTGTTAATTACAGCTGCGGGAATATTGATTAAGTATTCAAAACTCACCTTAGCATCATAAGCATTTGCTATATTTGTTATGATTTTTTCAAGTTTTTCTTTCATCTCTTGCATACTATCATTATATTGAGCTCTTAAATCAAATACCAAAATAGCTTCACTAGGAATTGAATTAGTAACCCCACTATCACATATAAATCTAGTTGCTTTTATACTACTTGGTTTATTTGGGTCTATATAAATTTTTCTCGCAGCATCAATAATACTAACACCTACATCAATTGCGTTAATTCCTAAATGTGGTCTTGCTCCGTGAGCTGCTTTGCCTTTAATAGTAATTTTTATAGCTGAACTTGCTGCATAATACATTGAAGCTATTGCTTTAGGACTTGGGCATTCTTGAATTGGGCGAATATGCATTCCAAAAATAGAGTTTAAACCTTCACAAGCTCCTAATTCTATCATCTTTAAAGCTCCACTGCCTAATTCTTCAGCAGGTTGGAATATAAATCTTATTTTGTTATTTTTAATGATATTTTGCTCTTTTGCCCTTAAAGCTGCACTAAGTAGCATAGACATATGTGCATCATGCCCGCAAGTATGCCTTGCACAAGCTTTATCATCAATTATATGACCTAAAGCATCAATATCAGCCCTAAGTCCAATTACCTTGCTACCACTTCCTAACTCCGTATAAAAACCAGTATCTCCTATATTAGTTATACTAAAACCTGCATTTTTAAGAGTAGTTTTTAAATACTCACTCGTTTTAAATTCTTTAAATCCAAGCTCTGGAATTTCGTGTAAATACTCATAATGTTTGATAACTTCCATATTAACTCCTTTAAAAAATATAAATACTAATAACTATTTCTTATTGTTTTCTTAAAAAATATTGTAGAATAAAAACTTTATTTTATTTAAAAGGAGTAGTATGCAAAAAGCTACAGAATTTGAAGTAGGAAAAGTAAAACCTAGTGCTTATCTTGCTTTAATATTTTTAATCTTATTTTTTTCAGGACTTTTAGCAGGACACGATATGCTAAAGGCTTTTGATTTTTCTACTTTAACAGGTGGTTTTGGTAAAATCCCAAAAATCTTAGATGAAGCCAATATAAAAGCTACGACCTTCATAGGAGATGGTGGAAGTGGTGCTAGGGCTGGATTTTTATTTGCATTTAGCTTAATTCCTGCTGTAATGCTTGCACTTGGAGTAATTGAAGTAATGGAGCATTATGGAGCTATTAAGGCTGCTCAAAAATTATTAAATCCTATTTTAAAACCTATTTTAGGAGTTCCTGGATTATGTGGGCTTATATTAATTACTGATTTACAAAGCACAGATGCAGGTGCTGCTATGAGTAAAGAAGCAAGAGATAAAAATTATATAAACGATAAAGATTTAGTAGTAATTTGCGCTTGGCAATATAGTGGGGCTGGTATGATTAATAACTTTTTTGCAATAGGTTCAGCATTATTAGGACATTTAGTATGCTTACCAATAATTCCACTTGTATTAATGCTAATTATGAAATTCGTAGGAGCTATTTTTGTAAGAATAGTTTTAAATACATTTTATAAAAAGGATTTTGAATGAATAATGAGAGCAAAAACCCATTAGATATTTTTATAGTAGGTGCTAAAAAAGGTTTTAATATCGCTTTATATAATCTAATTCCTAATGTTTTAATGGCTTATGTAATAGCTGAAATGTTAAAAATCTTAGGAGTTATGAAATTCTTAGGAGATTATTGTGGCGTTATTATGAATATTTTTGGCTTACCAGGAGAAGCAATTACTATACTTTTATCAGCGTGGCTTAGCACTTCAGCTGGAGTTGGAATTGCTGTTAATTTATATGCAAATGGGATTATTGATAATATTGGCGTTAGCATAGTTTTACCTGCTATATTTTTAATGGGAGCTCAACTTCAGTATTTAGGAAGATTATTAGCTGTTGCAGGAGTTGCTAAAAAATACTGGATACTACTAATAATAACAAGTATTTTAAATGCTTTTATTTGTATGTTTATGATGAAAATTGTTGTTAGTTTGTAAAAGAGTTCAGGATTGCTCCTGAACTTAAGAATTATTTTAAAGTTACGATATAAGCAGCTAATGCTTTCATATCATCTTCGCTAAGATTTTTAACTTGTAATTCCATAGTTTTCTTAGCTTTTCCACCAAATGTTCCAGCTTTATAACCTTGTAAAGCTTCTAAAATTGTTTTTTCATCTAAAGTATTGATGATAATTTCTGCACCTGGAGCTTTTTTCTCAGCTGCTTTACCATGACAGGCAATACATTTTTTAAATAATGTAGCTCCATCATTAGCCATTGCTGCAGTGCTTAATAAAGATAATGCTGCTAAACTTAATAATACTTTTTTCATTTTGTCTCCTTTTTTTAAAAATGAGTGAAATTGTATTTATTTTTGATAAACAAACCAAAATTAATTTAATATTTAGAATTTATTTAAATTAATAATTATTTTCATATTATTTTTCTTACTTATTTTTTGTAATATTTTCAATATTTTTTAATTAGGATAACTTATGCAAGATTTACCTTTGGTGTATGTTTTAGAAGATGATTTAAGCATTAATAACTTAATAAAATATGCTTTAGAAAGCAGTGGTTTTAAAGTCATTAGTTTAATTAATGCAAAAGAGCTTTTTAGCGAATTAAACAATCAAATTCCACATATTTTAGTGCTTGATATTATGCTACCTTGCGAAGATGGTTTTAGTATCCTAAAAAAAATAAAATCTAATGAAAAAACAAAAGCTATTGAAGTAATTTTACTAAGTGCGTTAAACCAAGAAAACGATAAGGTAAAAGGTCTTGATTTAGGAGCAAGTGATTATATCACCAAGCCTTTTTCTATTTTAGAATTCCTAGCAAGAATTAGAAATATTTTAAGAAGAATTGATTGTAATAATGAAATCATTTTTAAAGATTTAAAAATTAATCTAAAAACTAGAATAGTAAGCATTAATGAAGAAGAAATAAGCCTTACTTTAAAAGAATTTGAATTACTTACAAAACTCATTAAAAACCAAAACATTTGCCTTAAAAAAGAAGATTTATTAAAAGAGATTTGGGGAGCAAATATTTCAAGTAGGACTTTAGATATACACATAAATACTTTAAGAAATAAATTAAAAGATTATGCAAAATACATAATAACAATTCGTGGAGTAGGATATAAAATAGCTTATGAGAACTAGGATATTTTTTGCTATATTTTTTGTTTCATTTTTTGTTTTGATACTATTACAAGCAGCGATTTTTAGCGTTTTTGATAATATTTATTTTATAAATCTTGATTTTAAAATAGAAATTTTTAAAACAATATTTTTAGTATTTTTACTAATAACATTACTTAGCTTAACTCTTGCATATTTTATAAGCAAAAGCATAGTAAAACCATTATACGAACTTGACATAAACGAACTTGATAAATCATTTCAATACAATGAATTAAAGACTTTTTTATCTCAAGTAAAAGAACATAATAAACAATTTAAAAAGATAAGAGCAGAATTTAGTGCAAATGTTACTCACGAGTTAAAAACTCCACTTACTTCAATAATGTTAAGCTCTGAAATGCTTAAAAATAATCTAGTAAAAAAAGAAGATGAAAAGCAATTCATAGATACAATTTACAATCAATCAAGTGCTTTACTTGAGATGATTGATGAGATTATTAAATTATCATTTTTAGATGAAGTTAATAATTTTGAGATGACAAATGTAAATATAAGCAATGTTTTAAGTCAAATTATTAAAGAATTAGATTTTAAAATCCGTGAAAAAAATATAAAAATACTTATGAATATAGATGAGTTTATATTTTTTTCCAATGAAAAACTAATAAAAACTATGCTTTATAATATAATTGATAATGCGATTAAATATAATATAGATAATGGCAAAATAATTATTAGTTTAAATATAAACAAAAAACACATAGTTTTATCTATAAAAGACACTGGTATAGGCATTAGCAAGGATATTCAAAATAGAATATATGAGAGATTTTTTAGACAAGACATAAGCAGAAACAAACAAATAAAAGGCACAGGTTTAGGACTTTCAATAGTAAAAAAGATAGCTAGAATACATAAAATTAAAATAATGTTAAATTCCGAGCTAAATAAAGGGAGTGAATTTACTTTTTATTTTAAAAAAATTAAAAATTAATTTTAATTAATTGTTTATAATATAATCAAATCAAATTCACAGGCAAGGAAAAAGTATGAAATTAACAAACAAAATTCCATTATTAATTAGTGTGCCTTTAGTTATTTGCTTTATTGTATTAGGCATTACAAATTACGAAAATTCTAAAGAAGATGCTATTGGCTACTCAGGAATTGGAAAAAAGCACACACTAGAAGCTACTATGCTTTATGCAGATACATTTTTTGTAGATAGAACAAATTTTATTAATAGTTTTTCTAAAACTCTTGGTAAAGCAGACTTATACAAAGAAGAAGAATTAATCAAACAACAAATTAAAAATGTGTTTTTAACTTCTGGATTTAACGCTTTATATTATTCTAGAAATGACAATGGAATGGCTTATTATATTAGCCAAGAAAATGATGATGAAGTTATAGTTTTACCTGATGAAGGTGATAGAGCTAAACAATGGTATAAAGAAGCAGTTGAAAAAGGACAAGCAATTATTGCTGATGAAGTTTATTATGATAATAAAATCAAATCAGTAGTAGCAACTATATCAGCTCCAATCATCAAAGATGGTAAATTATTAGGAGTTTTAGGCGGGGATTTATCTTTAAAAAATATGAGAAATAATATTCTTTCTATTAAATATTCTCCTACAAATGCGGTATTTGCATATGATAAATTATTAAGATTTACAATTCATCAAAATGAAGCTTTAGAGCTAAAACCACACGATGTTTTAAAAGAAATTGATGCTAAATTCAAAAATGCAATGTCAAATATTGCAGATGATAAAAATAAAATTACTCAACTTGAGTATGTATTCAATAATGCAACAAAATTAGCTGTATGTAAAAAATATGATAAATTAAATTGGACTTTTTGTAGCACAAATGAATATAGCGACTATTCTAAAGAGCTAAATGATATTATTATTTCAAATTTAACTATGTTTGTTATATCTTTAATTGTAATTTTAGCTATTTTATTAGTATTAATAAGACGCTCATTAAACCCAATTAATGTTATAGAAAAAGGTCTAAGAGAAGTATTCGCACTAATAAATCACGAAAGAAAAACAGCAAGTAAGATTGATTTAAATTCTAAAGATGAGTTCGGAGA
>NZ_JACGAR010000026.1:0-22306 GCF_020137585.1 Campylobacter sp. RM12654 | reverse complement strand
GATAAGCTTACAATCGCAATTATTATAAGTGCAGTAGTAATTATAAAAGTAATCATATTATTATAGCTTTGTTCTTCTGTATCTTTTGATACTTTTTCTATTGAAGTTTTGCTAATTGTCTCCCAAGATAACCAAGTCATAAAATAAAGACCGCTTGCTTTATCTTTGCTAGTGTATGATAATTTTTCCATTACTTTATTTGTATTTGCGTCTTCATAAAAATATCTAACATAACCATCGTTATTATCAGCACTCTTAATCATTTCTTGGACGAATTTCATACCTTTAGCGTCGTTTTCGTTATATTTATTAGTATTAATCCAAGATGATGATGGGTGATAATATATATTTGCATCTTTATCAAATACGGTGTAATAACTATTTGCTCTACCAAATCTTACTTTTGATAAATATTCTTGTAATTCAGCCTTAAAATTATTTAAAGTGCCATCGTTTTTATGCTTTTCATAAATAGCACCAGAATACCTTAAAACGCTTTCTACTAGGGCTTTAACCTGTTGTTTTTTAGCGGTTAAGATTTCATCTTCTACCGTATGTTTTGTGTAATTTACAGAGTAGTTATCATAGTATTTATGAAGTGATACTAAAACTATAGAATTAATTAAAATTCCAATGAATGAAAACAATGCAATTTTGGTTGATAGTTTCATAGTTTTTCCTTGTTTGTTGATTTAGATTAAGATTTTGATTATAGGTAATATGAACTTAAAAATATATAAATTATTTGTTTATAATTTAAATTATAAAATTATTAAAAATATTTAAAATAAATTTAATTTTTTTTAATTTTGGATTTAGAAAACCTAAATCCAAAATATTATTTTTTTACTATTTCATTTAAGATATGTTCTTTATAATCTTTAAAATATTTTTCTACTTGAGGGTCTTTTACTACATCATAACAAGCAAAAGTTCTAAGTGCACTCATACCTAAAAACTCGTGAGTTTTATGCAGATTTAAGCTAACTCCATCAATGCCAACACCACCAAAAAATTGCTCTTTATCGGTAAATGCTTCTTCAGGTGCATTCCAAGTCCAAGATAGCATATATTTTTTATTTTGACTAAGCCCACCAGAGCCGTATTTTTTACTAGCATCACTTCTACTTCTTCCATCACTAGCACATAATTTACCAAAAGCAGCTCCAAAAACTTTTGAAAAATATTCCCATACTATCCAAGGTGCATTCATCCAAAATCCTGGAATTTGATAAATTATAATATCAGCTCTTACATATTTTTCTACTTCTTCTAATACATCATATCCATCATCAATTATGGTTTGTTCTACATTAAAACCATTTTCTACTAAAGTATCATACGCAACTTGTTGCAAACTTGCATTCAGTCTTGCACCTGCATTAGCAAAAGCCTTAGCACCATTAACTAATAAAACATTTTTCATAATTTCTCCTTGTTTAAAAATAAAATTGTATTATAATTTTTACTTTATTTTAAGTCAATACGAACAAAATTGTTAGATACTAACCAAAAGGAGAGTAATGAAAAGAAAAAATGATTATAATAAATGTGGAATTTATTATACGCTAAACCTGATTTCAGGAAAATATAAAATGAGTATTTTGTATCTTTTATCAATCAATGAGATTATAAGATACAATGAACTTAAAAGAATGCTTGTTGGAATTTCTTTTAAGAGTTTAACAAAGGCATTAAAAGAATTAGAGCAAGATGATTTAATAATACGCACCGAATATCCGCAAATCCCACCTAAGGTTGAATATAGTCTAAGCAATAAAGGAAAATCATTAATACCAATTCTTAATATGATGTGTAAATGGGGAAGCAATAATAAGAGCTAAGTTAATTAGCTCTTATTGGGTTTAATTTAAACTTATCAGTTTTTATAGGTTTAATTTTACGATTTATTTTTCTATTTAGGCTAGGTTTTATAAAGGCTTTTCTAACATCATTTGTGATATTAGTGCCTAAGAAAAATTCTAAAATCTTAGCAAGTTCTCTTGCTTTTAGATTTAAAATATTTACTTTTATATCACAAGCGTTATTATAAAGTGGCATTCTTTTATCATAAAGCAATTTCGCCTTTTCATCAAATAATGGGCGTTTAGTATCGTTTTTAAGCCTTGTTGCGATTTTGTAAAAACTAAGGTCTAAAAACACTACAAAACCTAATTTTCTTAAATCTTGTAAATTAGCAAAACCACCGCCACAAGAGATGATTAAATCACTTTTTGTGGCTAATTCATCTCTTAATTCTTTTTCTAAATTCCTAAAATATTCTTCTCCATAACGCTCAAAAATCTCTTTAATCTCAAGCCCAGTTCTTTGTTTTATTATGCTATCAGTATCTACTACTTCTTTTTTAATAATCTTACTAAGCCTTCTTGCAGTTGTGCTTTTACCACAGCCCATAAAACCGATTAAAACAATGTTTTTCATTTTTGCTTCATTAATTCAGCTATTAAAAATGCAAGTTCTAATGCTTGGTCTGCATTTAATCTAGGATCGCATTGGGTCTCATAGCGTCTTGCTAAATCGCTTTCGCTAACTCCTACGCTTCCGCCTAAACATTCGGTTACATTTTGTCCTGTCATTTCAAAATGAACCCCACCAGGAATTATATTATTAGCTCTTGCAATATGCCAGAAATTTTTAACTTCATCTAAAATATCATCAAATTTTCTAGTCTTATAGCCATTTACGCTTTGAGTATTGCCGTGCATTGGGTCTATGCTATAGATTATATTTCTTTGTTCTTTGCTTAATTCTTTAAAGATATTTTCAAGATTTTTAATCTTACTAGCACCCATTCTAATGATTATATTTAATCTTCCTGCTTCATCTTGTGGATTTAGCTTATCAGCTAAGGCTAATATATCACTAGCACTAGCATTAGGTCCTATTTTAACACCTATTGGATTTTTAACTCCACTTAAAAAATGCACATGAGCATCATCAAGCCCACGAGTTCTCTCGCCAATCCATAGCATATGAGCTGAACAATCATAATAAGCTCCACTTAAGCTATCTATTCTAGTAAGTGCTTCTTCGTAAGGTAAAAGCAAGGCTTCGTGGCTTGTGTAGATTTTTGTTTCGTGTAATCTAGCATCATTTAAGCTAGTTATTCCACAAGCCTTAAAAAAATCAAGTGCTTCTGTTAATCTTTGAGTTAAAAGTGCGTATTTATCATCAATATCAGCGCGTCTTACGAAACCTAAATTCCATTTATGCACTTGGGCTAAATCAGCTAATCCACCTACGCTAAATGCACGAAGCAAATTAAGCGTAGCAGAGCTTTGCATATAAGCTTTTAGCATTTTTTTAGCTTTTGGAACTCTTGCACTTTCGCAAAACTCACAATCATTTATAATATCTCCACGATAACTTGGTAAGCTTATACCATCTTTATTCTCAAAATCAGAGCTTCTAGGCTTTGCAAATTGTCCTGCCATACGAGCAATTTTTACTACTTTTTTTGACCCACCAAATTGCAAAACTAATGCCATTTGCAAAAATAATTTAAACATATCACGGATATTATTTGCACTAAAATCATTAAAACTTTCAGCGCAATCACCACCTTGCAATAAAAACGCATCTCCTTTACAAACTGCTGCTAATTCGTTTTTTAATTCATTTGCTTCCATAGCAAATATTAAAGGTGGATACGATTTTAATTCATTTACTACATTTTCTAATTCTTCCTTGTTTTCATAGTTTGGTTGCTGAAGAGCTTTATAATTTTTATATGAATCTAGCGACCAATTCATCGTTTCTCCTTTTTTTAATTTAGTAAATTATGATTATATGAGATAAGTTTTACATTTTAAGGAAAAATTTTTATGAATTATGGATTTTTTGTAGCTTTTGTTGTTTTTGTATTTTGGGGTTTAGTGCCTATTTTTTACAAACAACTTGATACATTAGATGCCTTTGTAGTAATGTCGCATAGGATAGTTTGGTCGGTTATATTTTTAGCAATATTTTTAATAATTATAGGGCAATTTAAAAAAGCTTTACAAGAATTAAAATCTTTAAAAATGGCTTTTAATCTTTTTATTTGTGGTGCTTTAATTAGTGGAGATTGGGGGCTTTATATTTATATGATTCAAAAGAATTTGATTTTAGAAACTTCTTTAGGATATTTTTTAAGCCCTTTATTTGGGATAATTTTTGCAAAAGTATTTTTAAAAGAAAATATGAGTAAATTAGGAATTATTAGTGTTAGTTTAGTGATTTTTGCGTGTTTATTTGAAGTAATTACTTTAGGAGCTTTACCTGTATTATCAATTACTTTAGCGCTCTTAGTTAATTTTTATACGATTATTCGTAAAAAAGTTTATGTAAGTAGCGTTTATGGGTTTTTCTTAGAGACATTATTAATCACTCCTTTTGCTTTAATATTTTTATTTTCTATCCCAACGAATTTAGCTCATTTTGATATTGATTATTTAGGAGTATTACTTGCACTTAGTGGGCTTGTAACCTTGCTACCTATGTTAGGATACAATTATGCTACGCAAAAATTAAGCTTAACATTACTTTCATATATGCAATATATTTGCCCGATAATTTCTTTTTTAGTTGCTATTTTTTTATACAATGAGCCAATAAATCAACATAAATTAATATCATTTATTATAATTTTTATAGCAGTAGCTTTAAGTGTTTATGATAATGTGTTTAAAAAAGGAAATAGACTATGAATGAAGTTGGAATTTATGTAATAGGTATAATTTTTATAGTATTGTTTTTCGTAACTATTTTAAAAAAGGTTTTTAAAGAGCTTGATAAACATGGAGATTTTGTAAGAAAAGAAGAAAAGAATACAGCTAATTTTACTCAAGAAGAAGTTTTAAGCCTAATTCATAATGAAAACGAAAAATGTGCATTATTGTGCGATAATTTAGAAGAAATATTTAATAAATATGCAGATTTAATGCCTGAAAGTGATAAAGAAAAAGCCTTAGCTTTAGTATCTGTTTTAAATACCATAAAGACTTTACCTAGCGATGAATTAAAAGATAAATTATTAAAACTTTTACCAGAATTTGAAGAGTGCGTTCAAAAATCTTTAGGAGATGAAAAAGCTAAAGAATTTTTTGATTTAGCAGCGTTAAAATATAATGAAATTTTTAAGGATTGAAATGAAAGAATTACTAATTAATAAGCTTTTTAAATTCTCAAATGAGCCTGTAAAATTTTTAGATTTAATAGAAGCAAATAGCCTTTATAATGAAGGAATGTTAATTGACCCAGCGAAATTGCATTTTAAGTTTAATTATTTTAATACTTATTTTATATATTTTATATTGTGCTTAATCGTGCTTACACCATTAACTATTGCTACTCATTTTTTATTTGAAAAAATTGACTTTCATTTTAGTTTAATTAGTGCTGTATTTGTAACTTCTGCTATTTTTATATGTTTTGATATTTTTAAGATTTATACAAGAAAAATAGCAAGTCTTAGACAAATAAAAGCAGCGTGGCAAATACATTTATCGCATTTTGAATATGAAAAATACAACGCAATTGTTGTTGAAATTTATAATAAAGCAAATGAACTTAGCATACCTAAGACTAAATTAGAGCAATATATTTTAGAAAATCTAGTAAAAAGGGGTTAGTATGAAATTGATTAGATTTATGAAAGATAATGTAGTTTATCATGGGAATTTAGGCGATAATAATAAGGTGGGTTATTTTAAAAATTATTCTTCTTATTTTGATAGATTAGAATTGATTGAAGATGCTTTTATGCTTAGCGAAGTTAAGTTATTATCTCCAATCAAATCTCCTTATCAAGATATTATATGCTTAGGGATAAATTATTTAGAACACGCAAAAGAAAGCTATAAATTTAAAGGAATTGAGTTTGATGGCAAAAGAGAAGAAGCTGTTTATTTTGCAAAAAGAGTAAATGAGTTTTCTAATCCATTTGATATTTTAGATATTAGTGGCGAAAAATTAGACTATGAATGCGAACTTGCATTTATACTTAGAAAAGATGCTTATAAATTAGATGATACAAGTGATTTTGATGATTATATTTTAGGATATACCATTTTAAATGATATTAGCGATAGGGCAATTCAAAACAAACATAAGCAATGGTATATGGGAAAAAGTTTAGCTAATTCTTGCCCGTTTGGTAGTTTTATAAATACAAGTCTTAGTATAAAAGAAGCAAGTAATTTAAAAATAGAATGTTTTGTAAATGATGAATTAAGACAAAGTTCTAATACTAATTTATTAATTTTTGATATTCCTTATATCTTAAAAGAATTATCAAATTACACCTGTTTAAAGGCTGGAACTATCATTAGCACAGGCACTCCAAGTGGTGTTGGAATGGGCTTTAATCCGCCTAAATTTTTAAAAAGTGGCGATAAGATTGAATGTAGAATAGAGCATCTTGGCTCATTAATAAATTATATAAAGTAAGGACAATATGAACGCAGCATTATTAAGTAAAAAAATAAATACAAATTATAAAACTTCAGTATTTAATATCCATAAAGATTGGGAAAATCCTTATGCACCAAAAGGAATAGTCCCAAGAATTACTAAAGAACAAGCGCTTAATTTATTAAGAAATTCTGATTTAGCTACTTTAGGTCAGATTGCTTATGCAGTAAAAAACAAGCTTCATCCAAGCAAACTTACTACTTTTGTAGTAGATAGAAATATTAATTACACAAATATTTGTTTAGTTGATTGTAAATTCTGTGCTTTTTATCGCCACGCAAAGGATAGTGATAGTTATATTTTAACATACGAGCAAATCGGACAAAAGATTGAAGAATTATTAGCAATTGGTGGCACTCAAATATTATTTCAAGGTGGAGTGCATCCAAAGCTTGATATTACTTGGTATGAAGATTTATTAAGATATATAAGCACAAATTATCCTAGTATTACAATTCACGGCTTTAGTGCAGTTGAGATTGAATATATTGCAAAAATTAGCAAAATTAGCACTAAAGAAGTATTAAAAAGAATGAGCGATTGTGGGCTATTTTCTATCCCTGGAGCAGGTGCAGAGATTTTAAGCGATAGAGTAAGAGATATGGTAGCACCTAGTAAATGCGATACTGCTACTTGGCTAAGAATTCATAAAGAAGCTCATGAATTAGGCTTACTTAGTAGTGCAACTATGATGTTTGGGCATGTTGAAAGCGATGAAGAAATAATTGAGCATTTAGACTATTTAAGAAATCTTCAAGATATAACAGGTGGCTTTAGAGCTTTTATTTTATGGAGTTTTCAAGGTAAAAACACTAGATTAAAGGCTGAAAATCCACATTTAATGAATGCAAGTTCTAATAGATATTTAAGATTATTAGCAATTTCTAGAATATATTTAGATAATTTTGCAAACATTCAAAGCTCTTGGGTTACTCAAGGAAGTGCAGTAGGGCAACTTGCATTAAAATTTGGCGCAAATGACTTAGGCTCGACTATGATGGAAGAAAATGTTGTTGCAGCAGCAGGTGCAAAATATAGAATGAATGAACAGCAAATGATAGAATTAATCCGTGATTTAGGCGAAAATCCAGCTAAAAGAGATACAGCATATAATATTTTGGAATACTACAATGAATAATTTTGTGCATTTAAAAACCAATGATGATTTAGTATATATTAGTATTAGCTATCCTAATTATGGAAGGATTTTTCATAATGCTAATGCTATGGCAGCTGAGTTTTTTTACAATGAGAGTTTAGATGATGAGTTTTATATAAAATTAGAGCAAAGTGCAATTAATATTAGTGCTAGTGCTAATTATTTTGATTTTACATTTGATATAGTTTGTCTTAAAAAAGAGCTTGATAATTGCTTAAATGCTTTTAATAATATGCTTTTAAATACCGAAATTACTAATTTTGAATTAATTAAAAACAAAATAAAAAATTATTTTTTAATCCATATTCAAGATTACGATAATTTAGCAAAGATGAAATTATATGAGAATTATTTTAAAAATGATTTTAAAAATGATAAATTTGGCGATTTTGAAGCTTTAGATGAAAAAGAATTTAAAAACTATATTTTAAACCTTAAAAATCAAGCAAATAAGATAGTAATTAGTGCAAATTTAGATGATATTAGTAAGGTTAAAAAACTTTTAAACAATAAGCAAAGTTCTTATGAAAAATTAAAAACAAATGAGAGTTTTTATAAAGAAGAAAGCAAAGAAATATCACAAGCTTTTGTTAGGTTTATAAGCAGCGTAGAGATTAAAAGCATTTATGAAAGAGCTATTATAAGTCTTGCTATTTATGTTTTAGGCGGTGGATTTGGCTCAAGAATTACCGAAGAAATCAGAGTAAAAAGGGGCTTAGCTTATTCGGCTTTTGCGTTTTTAGTAGCGTTTAAGAAAAATTATCTTATTTCAGGCTATTTACAAACAAAAAATGAAAGCAAAAAAGAAGCTATAAAAATAGTTCAAGAAGAGTTTAAAAAATTAGTAGAATTTGGAATAAGCGAAGATGAGTTTAAAAAGGCTAAAGATTTTTTAGTAGGTAGTGAGATTTTAAAATACTCAACCACTCAAAATCGTCATAGCATTGCAAGTAGTGAGTGTTTTAGTGATTTAAAACAAGGCGAATTAAGGGAAATTACAAAGATAATTAAAGATTTAGAGCTTAAAACTTGTAATGATTTTTTAAAAAATCAAAAAAGTATTACCGAGCTTAGTTTTTATGTAATAGGTAATAATGAATAAGGATTTAGAAAAATTATCTTGTAAAGATATAGTTGAATTAGCTCTTTTAATGCCTAAAAAATTTGATGATTTAAGATTAAATAATGAGCCTATATTAAATGAGCTAAATTGCACAAAAGTTATAATAAAATCTAAAAAACAACTACCTGGCAAAAGGCTTAGTATAATTGCGTATTCATATAATTGGGAGTGTGAATGCACTATTACTATATTTAATCTAAGACCTTTTCATAATGCACTTTTTGCTATAAATAAAGAGCTAATTATTTATGGGAAATTAGGCGATTTTGCAGGACTTTTGCAATTTATTAATCCAAAAATCATTAAAGATAGTGGAGAAATCACTGCTAATTATTTGATAAAAGGTGTAAGTGATAAAGAGATTTGTAAGATAAAAAATAAATATTTAACTTACGAAGCTTTAAAAGAATTTAATTTATTAGATGAGCATATAAAATTGCTATTAATTATGAAAGAAAATAGCCAAGAAGCAATGAAATTGCTTAATTCAAAAGAATTAAACGAATGCTTAAAATTTGTTGAGATTTACCATCACATAAAAAGACTTAACGAAACTTATAAAAACGATACTTTATACAAAAAAATTAAAACTTTTGATATAAATAAATGGCTAAAATCTCTACCTTTTAAGCCGACAAGTGACCAGATAAATGCGATAAATGATATTAAAAATGACCTTGAAAGTATTCATCATAAAATTAGAATAGTAATGGGAGATGTTGGTTGTGGAAAAAGCTTAGTGATTTTTGCAGCAGCGCTTATGTGCTATCCTAAAAAAGTGGTTTTAATGGCACCAACAAGCGTTTTAGCCCAACAACTTTATAATGAAGCTAAAAGACTTTTGCCAGGGTTTTTAAAGATATTGCATTTTGTATCTAGCAAGACTAAATTAATGCAAGATGAATTAAAAGAAGCAAATTTTGTAATAGGCACTCACGCACTTTTGTGGGCTAGTTTAGATGATGCTACTTTAGTTATGGTTGATGAGCAACAACGATTTGGGGCTAAGCAAAGAATGAAGCTTAAAGATTTAGCTACAAATGATAAAGAAAATCCGCATTATATAGAGTTTTCAGCTACGCCAATACCAAGGACAACTGCATTAATTCATAGTGATATTTACAGCTATTCTTTCATAAAAGAACTACCATTTAAAAAAGAAATAGAAACAAAACTAATCACAATAGCAAATAGCAATGAATTATTTAATCACATAAAAAGTGAAAATAAACAAAATCATCAAGCAATAATAGTCTATCCTTTAATAGAAGAAAGTAAAAGCTCATCTTATAAACCACTTGAGAGTGTTATTAGCTTTTATGAGAAGAATTTTGATAAAGTTTATTACACTCACGGCAAGGATAAAGAAAAGGATAATATATTATTGCAATTTGCTGAAAATGGAAATGTATTACTAAGCACTACTATCGTAGAAGTTGGAATTTCACTGCCAAGATTAAGTATAATTGTAATCGTTGCACCAGAGCGATACGGCTTATCTACACTTCATCAACTTCGTGGAAGAGTAGGAAGAAATGGGGTTAAGAGCTATTGTTATTTGCTTAGCAAGTTTGAATTTAGTGATAGATTGATTAAATTTGCTAATACCTTAGATGGATTTAAAATAGCCGAAATTGACTTAGAAAACCGAAAAAGCGGGGATTTAATAGATGGAGATGTTCAGCACGGAATTAGTTTTAAGTATTTTGATGAGGTTTTAGATAAGGATATTTTATATAAAGCTAAGGAATATTTAAATAAGCAAAATTAGCTTATTATTATTCCTTGATTATTGAAATTAAGCTCTAATACTTTCATATTAGGAAAATTATTTTCTAGTATGGTTTTTAGTTTGTTTGCATCATCTTTATAACATAGATTAAAAAATGTTGAACCAGAACCACTTAAATTACTCATTAAAGCACCATTTTTACGAGCCAATTCACGCACTTTAAATAATTCAGGAACAGCTTTCATTCTACGATTTTCGTGAAGTTTGTCAAAACTTGCAATCTTTAACATTTCATAATTTTTACTCATAAAAGCTGCAGTTGTAAGTGAGCTTCTACTTATATTAAAGCTAGTATCAGTAAGGCTTAAATGCTTAGGTAAAGCCGAACGACTAACATTTGTTGAGATTTGTTTATTTGGGATACAAACTACTGCTTTAACATCACTAGAAATATCAGTTTTTATATATTTTACATTATCCTTATCAACTACCGAACAAACAAATCCACCAAGTGCCGCAGGGCTAATATTATCAGGATGATTTTCGTATATTAAGGCGTTGTTTAATATGGTATCTTTATTAACTTCAAGTCCTGCTAGATAATAAGCACTAGCAATTGCTCCTACAATTATAGAGCTAGAACTACCTAACCCACGACTTAAAGGAATATTGTTTATGAAATTAAAGCTAAATAAGTCTTTTTTACCAGTTAGCTTTATGTAAGTTTCATTAAAAATGGTAATAAATAAATTATGTTTTTTAAGATAAGGATTATCTTCACCTTCACCCTTAATAGATATTTTAAAAAAATTATTTCTTTTAATTATTGTTTCATTATAAAAGTCTAAAGCAAGTCCTAGACAATCAAATCCAGCACCTAAATTCGCACTAGTAGCGGGTGATTTTAAACATATTTCGTTTCTCATTTATATTCCTAAATAGCAGGTAAAAAATAATTTGGCAAATTACTTTCTAAGAATTTGAAATTATACTCATTTGGTATAAAAAACTCATCTTTAAAATTATCATTTTTAATTAATTTGATTTTATCATCAGCAAGGGTAAAATATAAGTTGTTATTAGCTTTTATTAAGTTATTCTTTGTAAATGTAAAACCACTAATTGCTTTTAATGGTATGTTTTTAACAAGGGCAATTGTGCTTAAAAATACATAAACAATTTTTAAAGACATATATGAGCCTGGTCCATTAGCATAGGCTAATTCGCTAAAATTATATTTATTTAATAGTTCTTGCATGATTTTTGGCAAATCTTCACTGGTTTTATTTATGATTTTGATTTCTTCTTTTAACAAATTATTATCATCATATATTCCAATGAGATTTGCCATAGGCACTACTAAAAGTTTAATGTGAATGCCTTTAATAAATCTTTGTTTGTATCATCACTAAGAGTTACTAATTCATAAGAATTTGGATTGTTTAGCAATTCAAGAGTTAGTTTATGATTTAAATCATGGCTACTTGCGTAAGCTTTATAGTTAGCAAAAGTTGCTTTACCTAACATATATAAATCACCAATCGCATCAAGGATTTTATGTCTTACAAATTCATTACTAAATCTTAATCCTTCAGGATTTAATATGCCATTATCATCTAAAACAACAGCGTTTTCTAAACTACCACCTAATGCTAATCCTTTTGATTTTAAATACTCAACATCTTTTAAAAACCCAAAAGTCCTAGCACTTGCAATTTCATTTATAAAATTTTGTTTATTAGCCTTGTAAATATAGTTTTGAGTATTAATTGATGGGTGCTTAAAGTTTATAGTAAAATCATAAGTAGGAGCATTTGTAGGACTAAGACTTGCAAATTTATCTCCTTCTTGAACTTTTATTTCTTTTTTAACAACAAATATTTGTTTTTTAGCGTCAAGTTGTTTAATACCTGCTTCATCAAGCATAGCACAAAAACCAGCTGCTGAACCATCTAAAACAGGTGCTTCATTTGCATCAATACTTATTAATAAATTATCAATTCCATAAGAGCTAACAGCACTCATTAAATGCTCAATTGTAGATATATAACCATCTTTATCTCCAATTACCGTAGCCATTTGAGTATTGATTACACTTTTATAATTTGCTTCGTAAAATTTATTAATATCTGTTCTATGAAATACCACTCCACTATTAGCACCTAGTGGGCTAAATTTTATCTTAATAGCACTACCTTTATGTAGTCCAATTCCAACATTTGTTACTTCTTTAGCTATTGTAGTTTGTAACATTTTTTTCCCTTATTTTTTGTTTATAACTTCTTTTGCTTTTTTGATAATTCCAAATATATTATCATTAAGCCACTTAGTATCCATCCACTCTTCTGGTCTTACCTCAACACCTTGAACCAAAACACCAAAATGTAAATGATCCCCTAATGCTAAACCACTTGTTCCTGTATTAGCTATAGTGCTTTTAGCATTAACTATATCGCCAATTTCTACATTTTTTTTAGTGCAGTGTCCATATAAAGTATAAAGACCTAAACCATGATCAATTATTAAATTTAATCCATAAATTCCATTATCTTGTGCGAAAACTATTTTACCATCATTTCCTAACACAATAGGTGCCATTTTTGTACTTGCTAAATCAAGTCCCATATGATAGCTTTCACTAATTTGATTTCCATTATATTTGTAATATCTATGGTCGCCAAAATCTGCAACTTTCATACCATTTTTTAGTGGTAAAAACGCATTTAGCTTAAAATCAGTTACTAATTCATTGCTTACTACTTGTGTAACTTTATGAATTAATTTTTCATTTTCTTGTCTTAATTTTGCATTCACAAAGTCAAATATTAAAGCTCTATCGCTTAAAGAATTATCAGAATTTGCTTCATACAAATCTCTAATTTTACCATCAATGAAAGCGTCTCCTACTTCAATATGTGAAACTCTATATTTTTTATTTGAGTAATAGTATGGAATTCTTTCTTTAATGATATTATTCGCTTTATCTTTTGCAACAATTCTAGCTTCAAATTCATCTCCATCTCTTAAGTCCCAAGCAATTAAAGCTATGTAATAATCATCTTTCATAAAAGGAGCAACTTTGAAAATTCTATTATTAACTTCTATATATAAATCAGTTAGATTATCATCTTGTGCGTAAAATACAACGCTAGCAGCACCGCCTTGAGTTATATTATATGAATTAGCTATTACGCTTACTTGAGGTTTTTTATTATCTACTATAACATTAATTATTTTTTCGCTTACATTTCCACCAAACCAATTCCACAAACTTTTATCATTAGCTTTAATATATATTGTGTATTTATCTAATTTTTCATTAAATTTTGGTTTTGGAAGGTCTAATTCAACATTAAATTCTTTGCCATTTAAAGTTTTATTTATTAATATATTTTTTGTTTCTTCGTTATCTTTACTAAATTCAACTTTTAAATTTTTTAGTCCTAAATTATCTTCAACTTTTAAATTTATTTTATCTCTAGCATTCCAATAAATTGTATCTTCTTGGTTGTTGTCTAAAGAAATATTAGGAGCAATTCTTTCAAAAGTATTTGAAAAAGCAATAAAACTTGCCAATACAACAACTATAATTATTGAAAAAAATATTGTTATTTTTGTTTTTTTATTTCTATTTCTCATTTTAACTCCTTATATTTTACTTATTTTTTCTTTATATGAATTAAGAGCATTTTGCTTTATCATATTTTGTAATTTTTGTTTGTTTTCTTCAAAATAACTTTCAAAATTCTCTTCAGTTTGATTAGGTGCATCAAGCCAAATATTTGTATTTCCTATTATTAATTTGTATCTTGAATTTTCATAATCAATAACTATGAATTTGTTATCTTTATCAAGTTGTTTTTCACAAATTACTACGGCTTGATTTTCATTAATATTTAAAAAACTAGCAACTTTTTGCTTAGAATTTAAATTAGATATTTTTCCTTTTTTTGCAAGTTGTCTTTTTACAAATATTAATACTAAAACTAATATTGCTAAAACACCTATCATTGAATACAATTTACTATCTATATTATTATCTTCTGCATATTTTATTTCATTATTTTGCACTTGGTTTGTGGTTTTTGGCATAACTCTAATTCTAAGCCCAAAACCATCATCTTTTGTAAGTGCAGGAATGACATTTATTTTTTCTTTTGTTTTAAATTCTAAAACCGTGCTTTCGCCTAATGGATACATTAATAATTGTTCTGCGTAAGGCATATTTAATATTTGAGAATTTCTTTCAGAAATTTTAACATTATTTAATACTACGCCTACATAATCGCTTCCACTTAATATTCTAATATCTCCATCTTTTGCGTTATATGGAGAATCAAAGCTTAGCATAACATCAATCCTATCATCTCTTTTATAAATATTATAATTTATGATATTGTTCGCAAAAAGATTTAAACTAATTAGTAGTAAGATTATTTTTTTCATCACAACTCTTTTTTAAAATATTGAATAACGGTTTTTGAGCTTAGTATTTCATTGATACGAATTGCTAAATTTCTTTCATAAACCATTACTTCGCCTTTACCAAAAATTCTATTATTTACATAAAGTTCTACACTCTCACCTGCTGGTTTTTCTAAATCAATAACAGAGCCAATTCCAAGTTCTAAAAATTCTCTAACGCTAAGTTGTGTAGTTCCTAACTCACTTATAAAATCTACGCTAACATCTAGCAATTCTTCATAAGTTGCATTTAGAATTCTAGTAGGTTGCTCTTGTGTTTGCATTATTTTTTCTTCTCTACTATACCAACGCAAAAGGTATTATTTTCTAATTTATAAAAAAACTCGTGAGTAAAGCCTAATTTAAAATCACTTACCCTTCCTAAATATTCAGGCACACTAATTGAATAATCATCATAAGCATCAGCTAATAATCTTTTTGCATAGCCTATGATTTGATTTGCTACTTCTTTG
Organism: Campylobacter sp. RM12654; assembly: GCF_020137585.1. Lineage (NCBI taxonomy): Bacteria > Pseudomonadati > Campylobacterota > Epsilonproteobacteria > Campylobacterales > Campylobacteraceae > Campylobacter > Campylobacter sp. RM12654. The sequence goes on along the minus strand of NZ_JACGAR010000026.1, from coordinate 6,881 downwards.
CATAAATCACAATAATCATCTTCACTCATCTTATCATCATCGCCTAATAATCTTGAAGCAAGAGCTTGTAAGCTTTCTTTTTTAAATATTAAATAACAAAATAATTCTTTTACATTATCTCCTAAACAAATACTAGCACCATAATATTCAGCTTCATCTAAAGAATTTGTGGTTTCTAATTTACTTCTTAAAATATGTTTAAAAAAATGTTTAACTGAATAATCAATTGTATCAAGCATTAATCTTTCCTTAAATAAGTTTTAATTATTATAAGAAAGAAAAGTGTAAGCTAAGTTAATTAAGATTACGCCTTAGGAGTTTTTTATGATAGAAGAATATACATTACTTACTTATATTATTTTTATTTTAGATGGGCTTTTAGTTGGTTTTACTGCAGGGCTTTTTGCAATAGGTGGTGGGACTGCTGTTGTGCCTATTATGACAACTTTTGTTGGGTATTCACCTAAGATTGCTGTTGGAATTAGCGTTATGCAAATGGTTTTTTCATCTTTTTATAATTCGTATTTAAATTATAAAAAAGGCACATTGCAAGTAAAAAATGCTTTATATCCTGCTTTAGGTGGTTTAGTTGGTGGTTTTAGCGTTGGTTTTATTATGAAATTTGCAAGTAATTTAATGATTGCTTATATTATTTGTTTTTTAATTATTTGGGCTATTGTTAAACTTTATTTTACTCCTGCAAATCCAATTGAGCCTGAAAAGAATTCAAAATTATTACAATTTTTCGTAGGTTTAATAATAGGTGCAATTGCTACAAGTGGCGGGATAGGTGGTGGAGCATTACTCACGCCTGCTTTAGTTGCAATTTGTAATTTTAATATCAAAAAAGCTGCTTCATTTAGCGGTCTTTTTGTAGCTTTTGCTGGAAGTGCTGCTTTTGTTTCTATGGCAATTACAAATCATGTTGATTATACTGCTGGTGCAATAATTGCTATTTCAAGTTTGCCTGGAGTTTGGGTTGGTAATTGGCTGTTTCATAAAATTAGCAATAATACGCAAAAAAAACTTTTCATAGGATTTTTATTGTTTGTATTGACCTTATCAATAATAGAAGTTCTAAAACAACACGGAGTATTTAATGAATAATGAAATTCAAGTTATAAACGCAAGTGAAAATAACTTAAAAAATATAAGTCTAACACTACCTAAAAATAAATTAATAGTTTTTACAGGGCTTAGTGGTAGTGGAAAATCTACTTTAGCTTTTGATACGCTTTATGCAGAAGGACAACGCCGTTATATAGAAAGCCTTAGTGCTTATGCTAGGCAATTTTTAGATAAATTTAGAAAACCAAATGTAGAAAAAATAGAAGGCTTAACCCCTGCTATTGCAATTGATCAAAAATCAACTAGCAAAAACCCACGCTCAACCGTTGGAACAATTACTGAAATATATGATTATTTAAGACTTTTGTATTCAAAAATTGGAGTTCAGCATTGTCATAAATGCGGAGAAAAAATCAATAAAATGGATACAGAAGATATAATAAACGAAATGGCAAAATTTAGCGAAAAGGCAATGATTTTAGCTCCTTTAGTTAAAGAAAAAAAAGGCACATTCGCACCACTTCTTGAAAGCCTAAAAGCTCAAGGTTTTATAAATATTTTAATAAACGGCACACTAACACGACTAGATGAGCCAATAGAATTAGCTAAAACTAAAAAGCATACTATTAAATTAGTAGTTGATAGGCTAAGAATTAGTGATGATAATAAAAGTCGTTTAGCTCAAGCTGTTGAAAAAGCTTTAAGTCTAAGTTATGGTGAGTGTGAGTTAGAATTATTAGAAAGTAATAAAAATATTCATTATTCGCTTCATAATGCTTGTTTTAAATGTAAAATTTCATTTAATAAACTTGAGCCTTTAAGCTTTTCATTTAATAGTCCTAAAGGAGCTTGTTCTTTATGTGATGGTTTAGGCATTAGAATGAGTATTGACCAAGAAAAAATCATAAATTATGAAAGAAGCATAGAAGATGGTGCAGTTCGCACTATGATGGGCTTTAATAAAAGTTATTATTCAAAGTTACTTTTAGCATTTTGTGAAGCAGAAAAAATCCCTACAAATAAGCCTTATGAAGAATTAAGTGAATATCAAAAAAAGCTTATTTTATACGGAAGTGCTACGGAATTTAGCTTTTTATGGAATAAACATAATATCAAAAAAACTTTTGATGGAGCTATTAAGATAAGTTATGAAATCTTAAAAGATGATAAAGATTTTAACGAATACATAACAGAAAAAACCTGCCCATCTTGTAAAGGCTTTAGATTAAACGAGCAAAGTTTAGCTGTGTTAGTAAATGGCAAAAGCATAGCTGATGTTATTAGCACACCTATTGAAGAGATTTGCGAATTTTTTAAAATAGAGAATTTTAATAATTTAAATAAGCAAGATTATGAAATATCTTATCCTATTATTAAAGAAATTAATGAAAGATTATTTTTCTTAAATGATGTTGGCTTGGGGTATTTAACACTAGGTAGAGATGCAAGGACAATTAGTGGTGGAGAAGCTCAAAGAATTAGGATTGCTTCTCAAATTGGAAGTGGATTAAGCGGGGTTTTATATGTATTAGATGAGCCTAGCATAGGTCTTCACGAAAGAGATACACAAAAACTAATAAATACTCTAAAAAGCTTGCAGGCTAAAGGAAATACTCTAATAGTAGTAGAACACGATAGAAAGACAATTGAGAGTGCTGATGTAATCGTTGAGATTGGACCTAGGGCTGGAACTAGTGGTGGGGAGATTATCTTTAATGGCACTTATAAAGAATTGCTTAAAAGCAAATGCGAAACTGCATTGTATATAAATCGTAAAAAAGACATAGACCTTTATAAGGCTAGAAAGAGTGATGAATATTTAGAATTAAGCGGAATTAATCAAAACAATATAAAGGATTTAAGTGTGAAATTCCCACTTAGGAATTTAGTTTGTGTAACAGGAGTAAGCGGTAGTGGTAAAAGCTCATTAATGCTGCATTCACTTCTACCAATTGCAAGAGCAAATCTAAATAGAGCAAAAGCAGTAATTAATGATATTACATACAAAGGTCTTGATAAATTAGACAAAGTAATTTTTCTAGATCAAAGTCCAATAGGAAAAACTCCAAGAAGCAATCCAGCAACATATACAGGGCTTATGGATGAGATTAGGAATTTATTTGCAAATGTTCCTGAAGCACAGATTAGAGGATATAAAATCGGTCGCTTTAGCTTCAATGTTGCAGGTGGAAGGTGTGAAAAATGTAGCGGAGAAGGTGAGCTTAAAATCTCTATGCACTTTTTACCCGATGTAAATATTACCTGTGATGCTTGTGGGGGTAAAAGATACAACCATCAAACACTAGAGATTAAATATAAAGACAAAAATATAGCTGATGTTTTAGAAATGAGTGTAGCAGAAGCTTATGAGTTTTTTGCAAAACACCCTAAGATTAAGCAAAAATTAAAGACCTTAATGGATGTAGGGCTTGATTATATAACCTTAGGTCAAAACGCTACAACCTTAAGTGGTGGGGAAGCTCAAAGGATAAAAATATCTAAAGAATTAAGCAGAAGTGATACAGGAAATACACTTTATTTACTTGATGAACCAACTACGGGGCTTCATTTTGCAGATACGCAAAAATTAGTAAAAGTGTTGCAGCATTTAGTAGATGCTGGAAATAGTGTTTTTGTAATTGAGCATAATTTGGATTTAATCAAAAACGCTGATTATATTATAGATATGGGTCCTGAAGGCGGTTTTAGGGGTGGTAAGATAATTGCGACAGGTAATCCATTAGAACTTGCTAAAAAATACGCTGATAAAAGCTATACAGCAAAGTTTTTGGCACAAGAATTTAAAGAAATGAAAAAGGAGTTAAAATGATAGAAGAGATTAAAAAACTTTCAAGCGAGTTTATAGAGATTAGAAAATGTATTCACGAAAATCCTGAACTAGGATTAAAAGAATTTAAAACAGCAAAGTTAGTTGCGAACAAATTAAGAGAATTTGGCGTAGAAGTTTATGAAAATGTAGGCGTAACAGGAGTTGTTGGGGTTTTAAAGAAAGGTAATTCAAATAAAAGTATAGCTTTAAGAGCTGATATGGATGCACTTGTAATAAACGAAGCTAGTGGAGTAAGCTATGCTTCTAAGAATGAAGGTTTAATGCACGCTTGTGGGCATGATGGACATACGGCGAGTTTATTATTAGCGGCTAAATATTTAAGTAAGAGTGAATTTGATGGCACTATTAATTTTGTCTTTCAACCTGCTGAAGAAGGTAGAGGCGGTGCTAAAGCTATGATTGATGATAATTTATTTACTAGATTTAAGAGTGATTTTATATTTGGTTATCACAATATCCCAAGTAAAACTAATAAATTATTTTGTCTTAAGCGTGGGGCTATGATGGCAGGAGCTGACGCACTTAGGGTAAATATTAGTGGAGTTGGTGGGCATGGTAGTGCTCCTGAAAAAGCTAGTGATATAATGGGTGCGATGGCTCATTTTATAACCCAAGCGGGATTTATAACTGCTAGAAATATAGCAGCTAAAAATCAAGCTGTTATAACATTTGGAGCAGCTCTAAGTGGAAATGAAACTAGCTTTAATATCTTACAAGATAAGGCATTATTACTTGCTAATATTAGAACCTTTAATAATGATGATAGAAATACGATAATAGAGCAATTAAACAATATTGCTAAATCTTGCGAGTTACTTTTTAAGGTAAAAGTTGAGCTTGAATTTATTCAAATAGGAGCAGCTACAATTAATGATGATGAAGCGCAAAAATTAGCTTTTGGTGTAGCGTGTGAATTATTTGGAGAGCAAAATTGTGATGAATTTCACGAGCCATTAATGGGTAGCGAAGATTTTTCTTTTATGTTAGAGCATTGCAAAGGTGCTTATGCCTTTATTTTAAATAAGAATGATTATTATCTACACGACCCTAGATATATTTATGATGATGATACTTTAGTTAATGCCGCTGCATTTTATTCAGGAGTATGTTTAAAATACTTAAAATAATTTCATTTAGGAATTTTAATTTATAAAATTCCTAAAATTTTTTTAAAAAATTCTATATGGACATAATCAGGACTACCCATTTGCTACAATCCTTTTACATTTTATAAAAAAGGATAAAAAATGAAAGAACGCATTTTGAAAATGAAAAAGGATTTAAGCCTTGGGCTTGTTGGCAAAGATGATATTATAAATCTTAGTATTTTATGCTTTTTAGCAGGTGAGAGTGTATTTTACTATGGACCTCCAGGAACTGCAAAAAGCCTTGTAGCAAGAAGAATTAGCAATATTTTTAAAGACGCAAATTATTTTGAATATCTTATGAATAGATTTAGCACTCCTGAAGAAGTTTTTGGACCGCTATCTTTAACTTCACTTAAAAACGATGAGCTAAAACGCCAAATTGAAGGCTTTTTGCCAACTTCTAATGTGGTGTTTTTAGATGAGATTTGGAAAAGCTCACCTGCAATACTCAACACGCTTTTAACGATAATAAATGAAAAAATCTATAAAAATGGCAAAGATATAATAGATGTGCCACTACTTGGACTTATTGCTGCAAGTAATGAATTTCCTGATGAAGGAGAAGGATTAGAAGCATTATATGATAGGTTTTTAATGAGACTTGTAGTGCCAAGACTTACTCAAAAAAGAGATTTAACAAAGCTTTTAAATGGTAATGAGCAAGGTGCAAATGTAGATATTGCAAATGCTTTTAGCCTAGATGAATTAAAAATGATAAAAGAAAATTCTCTTAAGGTAAGGCTTGGTAAAGAAGTAATAGACGCGATAATTGATATCAAAAAAGAGCTAGCAAAGATTGAAATAGATGTAAGCGAAAGAAGGCTTTTAAAGGCTATTAAGATAATAAAAACTAGCGTTTATTTAAGCGGTAGAGATGAGGTGATTTGCGAGGATTTAGAGCTTTTGAAGCATTGTTTTTGGACTAATTTAGATGATATAAAATCAGTCAGTGATATTATTGATAAATACACTAAAAGTGAGTTTTTGAAAAACGCAAATAAGAGCATAGAGCTAAATAGTGAATTTTATAAATACATAAACTCAATGCTAGTTAGTAAATTTCCTGATATTAAAAGTATCCCAAATGATAGTGGTTTAAGCACTTTTTATCTAGCAGTGCATTCAGATGTGCTTAATAAAAAGCTTGATTTAATCTTTAATCCTAGTAATGCTTTTAGCGTAAATGAGTTAGGTGATATTAGTTTTAAATTAGATATGAATAGTGTTTTTTTGGCTAAAGATAATAAAATCATAGAAAAAATCCCACTTAAATCAAACGATATAAGCTTTATAAAAATGGGCTTTAATGCTGTATGCGACAAGCTTGAAAGTGTAGAATTAAACAGCGGAACTTATGAAAATATTTTCTTAGGGTTTAGCATAAAGCTTGGTATGGATAATAAAGAAGAGCTTTTAAGTATTGCAAAAACTATGAGAGATAATCTATGATAGAAGATATTAGAAATTATAGAACCGCTATTTTTAGTAGTGAAAATATATTGGCTAAAAATATAAATGATGAGTATTTTAATGCTTGTTTGGATGTTTTTGCAAAATTTAGCAAGGATTTTGGTTTTATAAAATACGGCGATACTGAAAATATTAAGCAGATTTTAAGCGATATAGAATGCCTTTTTGATAGTGAATTAAAAAGGCAAAATCTATTAGAATTAGTGCATTTTGCTAAAAATGCTTATCAAAATTATAAAAAGCACTTGCAAGATAATATTAAAGAAAATAATGCTTTTCTAAATGAAGATGAGCAAATAGACAACGAAGAAAACCTTGAAGAAGTAAAAGATGATTTACAAGAT
>NZ_JACGAR010000025.1:0-22418 GCF_020137585.1 Campylobacter sp. RM12654 | reverse complement strand
CTTGGAATTTGCTGTAAATTAAAATGACTTATTAATAATATTCCGTGAAAAGCAATCATTAAAAATGAGAAAAAATAAAAGGTAACTTTAATAAATTTTTGATTTTGTTTCATTATAAATTTATAGATTAGTATAATAGGAAAACACAATATAAAAGGAAAAATTATTTGAAAAATCAATGTATTTAGAGCAAAATCAGGATTATTGCTTTTAGCACTTAAAACCAAATAAAAAAATAAAATATATAAAGCTGTTATAAATCTAGGATAGAGCTTTAATCCTATAAAAAATGTAAGGGCAAAAAGCATAGGATAGGTAAGGAATGGCACATAAATTATAGGAATTAAAATACTAATAATCCCACCAGCTAAATCATGTAAATTATCTAAAAAATATGCTAGATATATTAAAAACTCATTCATATCCTACCTTTAAAAATAATTATTAAAATTATGTTACTTTTCGTAATAAATAATATTAAAAAATATTTTTTGATTTAATTTCAAATTCCTAATCCAAATTCTTTTAAAATATAGATAACAAAAGTTTAATTAATATAATCACTAAAATCTCTTTTGCTAAAATCAAACATTTATTATCTTTTCACTTAAAATCTTTTCAATTTTCTTTTGTTGTTTTGCTATATATTTTTCGCCTAGTGGTTGTGCTTCTTCTTTTGCTTCCATTTCATAGCCACCTTTACTCATTGCAGAATACTTTTGTCTAAACTCTGTGTATAAAAAATAAACCGATAAATCATCAACAAAAGGCAATGAAACTAGCTTGGTTTTAGTTTGATATATTGTGTAAGTTTTTAAGTTTTTACCATTTAAGAAAAATAGTGCTAAATAGCTTGATAAAATATCTAATATACAAAGTGCAAAAAACACAGGAAAGAATATTATTTTACCTAGTGGGTAATCTAGCTTATAGCTCAAACTTTTTCCTTCCATTTCTTTAGTATTAAAAGAATCTTTATCAAATATATATGAATAAGCTAAAGCAGGTCGCTTAGATTGCAATCTAAAAACTATATCACTTTTATTTATCGTTTCGCTTACTTTTTTGTAACTTTTTGCTATACCAAAAAGACCTTCTTTATCTATTGTATATGTTTCAAAATATATCTTTTCATTATCTACGCTAATATAAAAATCATTATTTTTAACAAATCTAAGTCTTTTTATTTGTCTAAGGTTTAAAAAGAATATAATAAAAAATATACTATGAAGTATTGCTTCATCCATCCTTTTTATCCACCATAAATCCGACATTCTTGGTGTTGGTCTATTATATAGCATGATTAAGTTATCTATACTTTTATAAAGTGTATAAAACGCAATAAAAGTCAAAAAATTTCAATAATAAATCTAATAAGCTCTAAGCTATATAAATAATCGTTTTTTATTTTATAATCTTTTAAATTGTCTATATTCAAATTTATCCTTTATTTTTAATAAGATTAATTATATGAAATAAAAATAAAAATCCATAAAATTATTAATATATGTTACTTTTTATAATAAATAATATTAAAAAATATTTTTTATTTAATTTCAAATTCATAATTCAAATTCTTTTAAAACTATAAAAACTAAAAATTTATAATAAGGTTAATTAGTGGTGTAAAATATTTTAGAATTTAATAATCTTCATTTAGCATTTACAACTCCTTTTTTATTTTTATTAATTTCATCAATCTCTGCTTGTATTTTTTTTCTTAATTCTTTTTCATTAGGGCAGGAATTTTCTAAAACTCCTAATATTTCTAAACTTGTTCCAGATAAAGAACTAGAATAATTTTTTGTAGTTTTTACATAATCAATAATTTTTTGAAAATTATCGTATATTTCAAATATATCTTTTTTATAACATAAATCTTGTGGGATTATTGCTGGTTCAATCATTTTTCCATTTTCATCACCTTGTAAATTTAAATATATGTCTTTAGCATGAAGCATAATCACTGTATTTATATATATATAATAAAAATATTCCTTTGACTTTTGCGAATCAAAGTATCTTTTATAAGCCATGTCTAAATGCTTATATATTTCATCATGTTTATTTGATTCTTCTTTTAAATAATATATAAATCTATCAATATCTAAATCTGTATATATTGAAACAAGCCTTAACATGGTTGCAAAGCGATTTTGGTTTAGTTCAATATTATCAAAATAATTTTTTCCATATGGTAAGCGTTCGATCATTGAATAAATCTCATTAAAAAATTCATCTTTATAAGTATTTGTAACATACTTAGCATACGATAAATCATCACTTTTAAAAAACATATTTCTATTTAAAATCATCCACCATAAAATGTCTTCTATGCTATCTTTTGGTAAAAGCTCTTTACCTTCTTTAAATTTATCATTCATTTGATTTATAAGAAATATCATTATAAAATTATCATAATTCAAATATTTATGTAATGATTCAATAATAATTCTATATTCCATTGCATTTGCAAATTTAGCAGAAGCTTCTGGATTTTTGCTATATTGTATGTCAAAAGTTTCTTTTTGAACTTCGCTTATAATTGCATAAAAACTTCCGATAATAAGAAAAAATATAGTAAAGATAAAAGCTATTACTTTTTTTAAAATGATTTTTAAATATTTTTTGTGATTTACTTGCATATTTAGCCTTAATAAAAAATAAGATTAATTATATCAAATATAAATTTAAAAATAATTATTAAATTTATCTTGTGTTTTATGTTAAATACTTTGAAAATATCTTAAATTCCTAAATTAAATTCTTGTAAAAGATAAAAAATAAAAATTTATAATAAGGTTAATTAGTAGTGTGAAATATTTTAGAATTTAAATTAGGATTTTAATATATTAATTTAGTCCTTAAATTTTATAAATTCCTAAAATTATTTAAAACTACACATTCATTAGTTGCTTATGATTTTATATAAAATAAAAAGGAAAAACTTTATTAATTTAAGTTTTTCCAAATTAATCAATCATCAGTTAAAGCAACTGCAGGGATTAGCTTACTAGCTTGTTTAGCAGGAAAATATCCAAAAAATAAGCCAACTAAAGTGCTACTTAAAAACCCTAACATAATAGCATCAAAATCAACTATCATTTTAATAGGAGCATCAAGTAAATTAATGCCATAAACAAGCATTAAAGCAATCATTACACCAATACTAGCAGCTACGCTACAAAGCACAACCGATTCAATCAAAAACCCCGTGCTAATATAAGATGGACTTGCTCCGATTGCAAGTTTTACCCCTATTTCTTTCGTTCGCTCTTTTACAACGACAAGCATAATATTCATAACACCAATTCCGCCAACAATCATAGCAATAAATGCAATGCCAAAAATCATTAAACTAAGTGTATTTGTAGTGCTTTCTATACTTTTTTTAATAGCGTCTTGATTAAAGGTCAAAATTGAATTAGCACCCTTTTTAATCTCTAAAATCTGTTTAATACTATTATCAGCTAATTCACTATTTACATCATCTTTAAGCAATACAACAATACGCCTAATATGTTTATTACCATCAAATTTATTGCTAATTGTGCTATTTGGAACATAAACTCTAATATCAAAACCATCTCGCTCATTTTTATCTTTTTTAAGAACCCCAATTACTCTTAATGGCTGACCTTTTAGATATATTATTTTATTTAATGGACTTTCTATTTTAAATAAAGTTTTAGCTAAATTCTCACTAATTACACATACATTCTTAGCGTCTTGTTCTTCTTGCTCGGTAAAAAATCTACCTTCTTTCATTTCCTTAGCACTAATTTGTAAAAAATTCGCAAAAACTCCTGTAGCATCAGTATCTACTTCGTTTTTTAAATAAGTAATATAAGCACCACTTAAACCACTCTCAACCCCAACTTCTTTTACAAAATCAAGCCTTTTAATAAGCTCTAAATCTTGGTATGTTAAATCCTTAATCCTACCTGCATTTCTATCTCCAAATCTTGAGCCTTTATGAACTATAATTGTATTTGTCCCAAGTGATTTTATCTCTTCTAAAATATCAGCTTTCCCACCATTTCCTAAAGCTATTGTTGAAATTACTGAAGCAGTAGCGATTATAAGCCCTAGCATAGTAAGAAACGACCTTAATTTATTTGTGATTAGATTATTTAATGCAAGTTTTACATTTTGAGAAAAAAAGCTAAAACTAGCTATAAATCTATCTTTAAAATTAGCTTTATTTAAATTATCTTCATTTAAATTGCTTGTTTTAAATTCTTTGACATTTTCATCGCTAATGATAACTCCATCTTTCATTTTAATAATTCTAGTTGCGTATTTACATAAACTCTCATCGTGAGTTACTAAAATAACCCCAACTCCGTTTTCATTTAGCTCCTTTAGAATTTGCATAAGCTTTATTCCATTTGCACTATCAAGCGCTCCTGTTGGCTCATCTGCTAATATAAAATTTGCATCATTTATAAGTGCTCTTGCCACACTTACACGCTGTTGCTGACCACCACTTAAATGTGCTGCTTTTTTATGAGTATGTTCGCTAAGTTCTAATTTTTCTAATAATTTTTTAGCTTTTTGAATGCTAGTTTGTTTGTTTTTCTTAGCATATAAAGCTCCCATTATTACATTTTCTAATACACTTTGTAAGGACATTAAATTGTATCTTTGAAATATAAAACCTAAATTATCTCTTCTAAAGGCTGATTTTTCTTCACTATTTAAAGAATACAAATTCTTATCATAAAATATATATTCTCCGCTACTTGGCTCATCAATTAAGCCTATCATATTAAGCAAGGTGCTTTTTCCTGAACCACTTTTGCCTAATAATATTACAAACTCGCCTTTTTTTATCTCAATATTTATATCTTTTAATACTTGAGTTGAGCCATAAAATTTATTTAGATTGCTTATCTTTATCATTAGTTATTACCACTTCATCATCATCATTTAAGCCACTTGTAATTTCTATATTAAAATTATCGCTCTTACCTAAGGTTATATATGCTTTTTTATAGCCTATCTCGCTATTATCTTTAATATTTACAAAATAGCCTTTATTGTCTTTATTAATATAATTAATAGGTAAAGTTAAAGCATTTACTACCTTATCAATTTCTATGGTATTTTGAACATCTATTCCTATTTTTAATTCAGGGTTATTATTTACAAAATATCTAGCATAATAATAAACAGCCCCACTTGAAGTAGCATTATCAATAACACTAACATCAGCACTATCAATACTATTTATACTAGCTTCTTTAGTGCTAGCCCCATCACTTAATGGAGTATATGTGATTTTTTGCCCTACTTTTAATAAGCTAACATCATTTTGTGCTATTTGCATTCTAACTTCCATCTCATCTAAATTAGCTAATTTAATTAGTGTTGGTGAGCTTTGCTTTGAGTTAATTGTCTGACCTAAACTAGCATAAACACCTATTACGCTACCATCAATAGGAGCTTTTACTATTGTTTCATCTAAACTTTCTTGCATAGTAGAAATATTTGCATTTGTTTGAATTATTTGAGCTTTTATTGAGCTAAGTTTTGCTTTTGCGTTGTAATAATTAGTTTTTGCGTTTAAATAATTTTCTTTAGAGCTAGCACCCTTACTTAATAACTTTTCTTGAGTTTGAAGTTTTACATATAATTCGTTTAAATATACTCTAGCTGCTTCTTCTTCATCATTTAAACTAATTAATTTACTTTTTTCTATAGCCAAATCATTCTTAGCTTTTTCATCATCTAAAATAGCAATAATATCGCCTTTTTTAAGCTTATCTCCTAGCTTTACACGAAATTCTTTAATTTCTCCATTTGCTAAAGTCGCAACATTTACCAAAGAAGGAGAATAAGCCTTGCCTACTGCTTCAACATTAATTGATAAATCCATTCTTTTTGGTTTAATAATTCTAAAATTATTATTAGTTTCATCATTGCTAAAATATGCAAAACTAAATATGCCTATAATTATTACTATCAAAATAGCTAGTATTTTTTTCATTTTATCCCTTCTTTAATTTATTTTTGCTAAAATCTTAATTTTTAAAATATTTATCAAAAAAGGTTAATAAATGGCAGAAAACGAAGAAGTTGTAGCACCAAAATCAAAAGGTTCTAGTTTGGTTTTAATTTTAGTAACCGTTTTATTACTTGTTGTATTAATCATAGGCGGTTTAGTTATATTTTTATTAATGGGAAGTGGCGATGAAGAAAAGGCTGATGAAAGTGTAAAAACCGAGCAAGTTGAGAAAAAACCTGCTAAGAAAAAGAATGAAATGTCAGCTGATGTTGGTGTTATTTATCCATTAGATGGCTTTACCGTGAATTTAGTAAGTGATAGTGGGACTAAATATTTAAAATGCAAAATTGAATTAGAGCAAAATATAGAAACACTAACACCAGAACTTGATAAAAAAATACCTATTATTAAAGATAAAATAATAGAAACTCTAAGCTCAAAAAGTGTAGAAGAAATAAGCACAGGAAAAGGCAAAGAAAGATTAAAAGAAGAAATTATCAATAAAATTAATGAAGTATTAAATGATGGCTTTATCAAAAATATTTATTTTACTGATTTTGTGATTACTTGATGATTGGTTGTGATATTGTTGAGATTGCTAGAGTTGAGAAAATTCTAGCTAAATCTCAAATTAAATTCTTAAAAAAAATCCTTACCGAAAACGAATTAAAAACTCTAAGTTCTAATTCAAATTCTATTGCAGGTTATTACGCAGCAAAAGAAGCAGCTAGCAAAGCTTTAGGCTGTGGAATTAGTAAAGATTGCTCTTTTATGGATATAGAAATTATAAAAAATAATCAAAATAGACCTAGTATTTTATTTAGTGAAAAAATTTTTAATAAATTTGGAGTAAAATCAGCTCATCTTAGTATTAGCCACGATGCAGGGATTGCAATGGCTGTTGTTATGCTGGAGAAATAAATTGAAAAATTATCTTGAATTATTAAAATATAGTAAGACTTTTAAAATTCTTATCCTAGTTCAATTCATAACTTATTTTGGGGCTTGGTTTTCACAAATTGGTGTTTATACTATGCTAATTGAGTTTGATTTTAGCGAGTTTAGTTGGAATATTTTAGGCTCTGAAATAAATCACGAAAGTATGAAAAAATGGGCTATATCTTTTTCTGCTGTATTTGCATTTTTGCCTACTATTTTAATGGCGCCAATTAGTGGAATTATAATTGATAGTTTTAAGTCTAAAAAACTTTTATTATTATCAATTATCATTGAATTATTTTCAGTATTTTTACTAATTTTTATAAAAGACGCTAGTTATATTTTTATACTATTTTTACTAATTTTTATAAGACTTGCGGTTGCAAGTTTATATTTTCAAACTGAAATGAGTTTATTGCCACATATTTTTGATAAAGACAGATTAAAGCTAGCAAATGAGTTATTTTCAGTAGTTTGGGCTATTTCATACACTACAGGAATGGCAGTTGCTGGTATGTTTATACATTATTTTGGGGTTTATAATGCCTTTTTGCTTGATTGCTTTTTATTTTTAATTGGAATTACATTATTATTTTTTATAAAAATAGAAGTAAAAAATGAAAAATTTTATTTCAAAAATATCACAAAAATGGCTAAAGAAGGTTTGTTTTATTTACTAGGAAATAAAAAAATATTACATTTAATATTATTACACGCCTTTATAGGATTTACAGCTTATGATGCTTTGATTAATTTTTTAGCTGGATATGATTATTTAAATAAAGTATATTTTCTAAAAGAAATTCTAAGCACAGGTTTAATAATTGGACTTAGTAATGCAATTAGAGCTTTATCTTTAGTGGTTGGACCTTTAATTTTAAGTAAAGTCGTAAATCACAAAAGATTATTTTATTTTTTTATTTTGCAAGGCTTAGGGATTATTACTTGGGCTTTACTTCAATTTAATTTCTGGGTATCTTTTATAGGTTTAATATTTGCTGGATTTTTTACTAGCACGATATGGTCTTATACTTATACAGCAATTCAAAACAATTGTGATAAAGAATATTATGGCAGAGTGATTGCTTATGTTGATATGATTTATATGAGCTTTTCATTAGCAATTACTTTACTAACTGGTTGGTTATTTGATAATAAAGTTGGCACTTTTTATATTACAATATTAATTGGAAGTTGCTTTATAATAGGTGCTTTTTATTGGTTATTTTATATAAGGAATTATGGATGCGAAAAGTAATTTTAATAGGTGCTAGCACAGGTGGTCCTAGTCAGATTAAGTATTTAATTCAAGATTTAAAACTTGTAAATACAACAATAGTTATTGCTCAACATATGCAAGCAAATTTTTTACCAAGTTACGCACATCAACTTGATAAAGAATGTTTAAGCGATGTTGCGTTATTAGAAAATCCTTGTTTTTTAGATGATAAAAAAATATATATTTGTCAATACAATACGGAGTTATTTTCAAATCTAAGGGCTAATTTTAATAATGGAGTTTTTCCATTTTGTCCTAATGTAGATTTATTGTTTAATAGTGCTTCAAAACTTACAAAAGACTATGAAATACTAGCAATATTATTAACAGGGATTGGAGATGATGGTGCTAAAGGCTTATTTGAACTATACAAAAAAGGTGCTAAGTGTATAGGCGAGAGTGAAAAATCTTGCATAGTTTATGGAATGCCAAAAAGAGCTTATGAATTAAATAATAATCTTTTACAACTTGACATTGAAGATATAAAAAAAGAAATTGTAAATTTCATTCAAAGGTAGGTTTTATGTTTAGTTTTTTATCAAATAAAAAAGATGTAGAAAATCAACAAAAAGAAGAGTTTAAATTCCACGATGATAATTATGAATTTGATATGCTTTTATTGAAAATTAGACAAGTTTGTGGAATTGATTTAGAAGTTAAAAAAACAACAATAAGACCAAAATTAATCAAATTTTGCACTAATAATAATTTAAGCTCTTTTTCTCAATTAACTAATAAAATGGATTTAAACCTTCCTATTAGACAAGAATTATTTGACTTAATAACGGTTTGTGAAACTTATTTTTATAGAGAACTAAAACAACTTAATGAATTAATTTATATCTTAAGAGCAGAACCTAGCAAAAGAAGAATTTTATGCGCTCCAAGCTCAAGTGGAGAAGAAGTATATTCAATACTAATGCTAGCAAATGAAGCAGGGATTACTAATCTTTCAATCTTAGGAATAGATATAAATGCTGAAATTATTCAAAAAGCAAGAGCTAGAAGATATTCAAAACGCTCATTATATAATCTAAATGATAATCTAATCAAAAAATACTTTGACCAAGACAATGATGAATATGTGATAAAAAGCCAATATTTTTCTAATGCTAAGTTTGAAGTTGTGAATGTATTTGATAAGAAATTTTTAGAATTAGGTAAATTTGATGTGATACTTTCAAGAAATATGATGATTTATTTTAATGAAGAATACAAATACCGCTTGGTTGATAATTTTGTTAAAAATCTCAATGATGGCGGAATGTTTTTCGCTGGACATGCTGATTTAGTTCCAAGTCATAATGAATTAAAAAAAGTATATGCAAATACTTGCACTTACTATGTAAAAGAATAATTAGAAATTAAATTCCTAATTATTCACGCCATAAAGTTAATTTCTCTCCTTTAAAGCCACTGCATTTATATAATTTAGTAGCTTCATCTTTACCTTTTAGCTTTAATTCATCAACTAATTCTAATTCATATATACTAGCGTCTTTTAAGGCTGCTAAAGTGTTATGAGAGATTAAGATATTTGCCTTATAGTTTTTACAAGAGCTTTCTACCCTACTTGCGGTATTTACCCCATCTCCTATGCAAGTATAATCACTTCTTGAAAGGCTTCCCATCTCCCCTACAATACATTCACCTGTATTAATTCCTATACCTATATTTATATAAGGAAGTCCTTTTTTGCCCCAATCTTCGTTTAAAAGCTTTAAGGCTTTTATTTGCTCAATTGCAGCTTGTAAAGCACAATCAGCGTGATTTTCTAAATCATTTGGAGCATTAAAATACGCCATAACAGCATCGCCTATATATTTATCAACCGTTCCATTGTATTTAAAAATAATATCACTCATAGGGGTCATATATTTATTTAAAAAATTAACCAAATCAGAAGCATCCATATTCTCACTAATCGTAGTAAAATCTCTAATATCACTAAAAAATACTGATATTTCTCTTTTGCTTGTGCTAAATACATTGCTATCTGTATTAATTAATTGCTCTGCTACTCTTTTTGAAACCTTTTTTTCTAGCTTAGCTTTTATAAATTCTTTTTGTCTGCTTTCTAAAAAGAAGTTAATTAATATCCCAATTACTCCCATAATAGCTAAAACCAAAATAAGTTCAAATGTATGAAGTAAATACTTCTTGCTAATTATAAAATAATAATGCCCTAAAATAATAGTTGCTAAAAGTATTAAATGCCATAAAACTTGTAAAATTATGCTTTTAAAATACATAAAAGAAACACTAAGAGCAATTATTAATAATAAAGAAATTAAAAGTATTTCAGATGAATATTTTGGGGTTGTTAGGTATTCATCATTTAATAAATTATCTATCGCATTTGCGTGGATTTCAACACCTGGTAGGTTTTCATCTAATGGATTACTTCTAATATCATTAAGCCCTACAACGCTAGTTCCAATTAAAACTATTTTATCTTTAAAGAACTCTTTACTAATAGTCCCATCTAAAACATCAATAGCACTAATATAATCATAATGCGGAGATTTTCCTTTAAAATATAAACCAAGCAATGCGTGAGCATTCACTACAAAGCTATCCTTATCTCCTAATACTAAATGTATATCTTTAAAATTATCCCCAATTGCTTTAATATCATCAATTCCTAGATATTTTGCATACATTGCAAGACTAAGACTTGGCAAGAGTTGTTTAAACTCACCATCATCATAATAAATCATCATAAAGGCATTTCTAATTACATTATCTAAATGTGAATATGAATTAACAAATCCATTTGCATAAGCATTATCACTTAATTCTTCTATACTTGCTGTAATATTTTTGCCATGTTCAAGCAATGAATAATCAATATTATCTTCAGCTATACTTTGATTACTTAATGGGGCTAATTTTTTTTCCGTATCGTTTATATAAGAGCCTAAGTTTATAGCATAGGCTAAAATACTATTTGTCTTTGAAAGTGCCATTGCAAAAGCTTTATCAGTGTCTTGAGTGCGTTGGCAAAAATGATATTTTGGAATGTTTAAAGAATTAAACTCCGTATCATTCATCTTTTTAGTAATTTCTCCACGCTTATCGCTTTCTGCAAAATAAATATCAAATCCTACTACACTAGCAGCATTTAATTTATACACCAAACAAGCAAGAATATCTCTATCCCAAGGCCATTGCCCAAGACTAGCTAAGCTTTTTTCATCAATATCAACTATAGCAATTCTACTATCACCTTTAATATTATGATTAAAATAAGCATTAATTCTAAAAAACATATCGTGAGTTAAATTATCTAGCCTTGTGATGATACCTACTTCTTTTATAGTTATAAAAAATGAAAAAACAATCATTAAAATTGATAAAACTATAAAAGAATAAAATTTCTTAAACTTACTTAAATGTCTAATCAATTCTTAGCCTTTAATTTAATATAAATTTGAAGAATATCAATTGCAGCTGGAGTAATTCCACTAATTCTACTTGCATCAAACAAATTATCAGGCTTATTTTTTTCAAGTTTTTCTACGACTTCATTACTAAGCCCACTAATTCCACGATAAGTAAAATCATTTGGAATTTTAATCTTAATCAAATTCGCTTGATTTTGAATACTTTCATCTTGTAATTTTACATAATGATAATATTTTGCATCAAGTAAAATTTCATCTAAAACAAAATCATTTAAATTAGCCAAACTTGGTGCTAAAGAAAGCATTTTTTCCTTTGTTATAGTGCTACGAGCTATAATTTTTTGAAGAGTTGTTGGTTGAGAAATCGGCTCTTCATTAATACTTGCTAATAATTCATTGAAAGAATTTGAAGGAACAACCCTGCTTTCACATAAAAACTCTAAACCTTTTTTAATATCATTTATTTGATTTTCATAGTATTTAAAGCTATTTTCATCTCTTAAACCACACTCATAAGCGTATTTATTAAGCCTTGTGATTGCATTGCTTTCACGAAGTAATAATCTAAACTCAGCCCTACTTGTAAACATTCTATAAGGCTCTTTTGTGCCTTTCGTAACTAAATCATCAATTAAAACACCAATATATCCTTCATCACGGCGTAACACAAGCCCATCTTTATTATCAATTGCCAAACTTGCATTTATAGCTGCCATAAGCCCTTGAGCTGCTGCTTCTTCATAACCAGTTGTCCCATTTACTTGACCTGCTAGATAGAAGTTTTTAATAATTTTACTTTCTAAAGTATGAAACAAATCAAGTGGGTCAAAATAATCATATTCTATTGCATAGCCGTGTCTTGTGATTTTAGCATTTTCAAAGCCTTTAACCGAGCGTATCATTGAATGTTGAACTTCAAATGGTAAAGAAGTTGAAAAACCATTTATATAGTATTCTGTAGCTTCTTTTGTCTGTGGCTCAATAAATAAATGATGACTTTCTTTATCCGCAAAACGATTGATTTTATCTTCTATACTAGGACAATATCTAGGGCCAACTCCTTTAATTTGTCCTGTAAACATAGGAGCTTTATCAAAATTTGAACGGATAATATCATGAGTTGTTGTATTTGTATGCGCTATATAGCAAGGAAGTTGCGGCAATGTATGAGAAGTAAATTCTAAGCTAAATCCTTTAGTATTTAAATCGCTTTCTTGAGTTTCTAATACGCTAAAATCAATACTACTTGCTGCAATTCTAGGACAAGTTCCAGTTTTAAGCCTTCCACGATTAAGCCCTAAAGCAGCTAAATTATCGCCTAACTCACTAGCACTAAGCTCTCCTACACGACCACTTTTTATCTTGCTTAAACCTACATGAATTAAACCATTTAAAAATGTCCCGCTGCATAAAATTATTTTCTTAGCTTCATAAGTTTTATTAAGCTCTGTTTTTACTCCATAAGCTTCATTATCTTTTACTAAAAGCTCTGTAACCATTTCTTGAGAAATGTCTAAATTAGGCATATTTAATAATATATTTTTAGCATTTTTATTGTATTCATCCATATCTATTTGAGCTCTAGTTCCACGAACAGCTGCACCTTTGCTCTCATTTAAAGTCTTGTAATTAATCGCACTTAAATCAGTAATCTTTGGCATAATTCCACCAAGTGCGGCTATTTCTTTTACTAAATGCCCTTTTGCAAGTCCGCCTATTGCAGGATTGCAAGAAGTTGCTCCAATTCTATCGTTTAAAATCGTAAGAAGTAGTGTTTTTTTACCTATTTTAGCACTTGCGTGTGCTGCTTCAACACCAGCATGACCAGCACCAATTACTATAATATCATACATCATTAATCCTTTTTTTTATAATACACTAAGCTTATTGTAAAGGATAAAAATGTTTAATGGTTTAATAAGAGAATGTGGCTTTATAAAAAACTATTCAAATAATGAATTAAGATTAATTTCAAAACTAAAACCAAACATAGGAGATAGTGTAGCAACTAATGGAGCTTGTCTTAGTGTGATAAAAACTCATAATGACGGCTTTAGTCTAAATCTTAGTAGTGAAACTCAAAAAATAATCAAACCTTTTAAAGTAGGTGAAAAAGTGCATACTGAATTAGCAATGCAAGTAGGAGATAGGATTGATGGGCATATTTTAAGTGGGCATATTGATGGGCTTGGTAAAATCATTAAGATAAATAAGCTTGCTAGTGGGATAGATTTTTATATAAGTCTTGATGAAAAATTAATGCCTTTTGTGTGTAATAAAGGTAGCATCGCAATTGATGGAGTAAGCCTTACTATCAATGAAGTTTTAAACAATTCTATAAGACTTACAATAATTGATATTACTTTAAAAGATACTTTATTTAATTCATATAAAATCAATGATTTAGTAAATGTAGAAACTGATATTTTGGCAAGATATGTTCATAGAATGCTAAATTATAAAAATAACTCACTTACTTGGGATGATATTGATAGAATTAGTGCTATTTATTAGGAGTTTTTATGAATGAAGAAATTATGCTAAGAGCTTTGGTGCAAAAAGCACAAGAGATGGATGATGAGTATTTGGCAAATGAAAAATTAGTAAAAATGCTTATTAAAAAACAAGTATCATTTGATAATTACGATAAAATAAACGAGTTTTTAAACTTTATAAAAGACGCTAAAACAAACGCTCAAAAAAGCAAATAAAGGATAAATATGAATATAGTAATAACAGGTGGAGCTGGATTTATAGGCTCAAATCTAGCAAATGAATTATGTAAAAATCATAAAGTTTTAGTAATTGATAATTTTGATAATAATGAAAGATTTTCAAACAATAAAAGAAAATATTTTGGAACTTATAAAAATCTTTTAGAATTTGATGGCTTAATATATTCAGCTAATTTATTAAATGATGAGTTTTATGCAATGATTGATAGTTTTGCTCCTAATGTGATTTATCATTTTGCTGCTATTTCTGATACTACCGTTTATGATGAAGAAATAGTATTTAAAAGTAATATTAATACTTTTTATAAAATTATAGCTCTAGCTAAAAAACACAATGCAAAATTAATTTACGCAAGTAGTGCTAGTGTATATGGAGATGCACCAAGCCCACAAACCGTAGGGCTTAATGAAATACCTAAAAATCCTTATGCTTTTTCAAAACTAACTATGGATAAAATCGCTAAAGATACAGGAGCAGTGGAGCTTAGATATTTCAATGTTTATGGTAAAAATGAATTTTATAAAGATACAACCGCTTCTATGATTTTACAATTTGCTTTACAAATCCTAAATAACAACTCTCCTAAACTTTTCGTTGGAAGTGATAAAATCTTTAGAGATTTTGTATATATAAAAGATGTTACAAATGCAAATATCGCTGCAATGAATGCTAATGGTGGAGTTTATAATGTAGGTAGTGGCAAGGCTAGGAGTTTTGAGAGTATTGTAGATATTTTGCAGGATTTATTAATAAAGCGTGGAATTTTAAAAGAAAGATTGCAAAAAACATATATCCCAAATCCTTACACCAACGCTTATCAATTTCATACTGAAGCAAAGCTAGATGATAGTTTTTCATATAGACCAATTTATAGTTTAGAAGATGGGATAAATGATTATTTAGATGAAATAATTAAGATATTTAATAATAAATGAATTATTAAATATCTAATTTAAATTCCACGCAAAAGCTCTTAGGCTCGTTGCAATAGTATATGTTTGCATTGTGAGCGTTGCAGATTTGTTTGCATAATGCTAAGCCTAAGCCATTGCCTTTTAATTTGGTTGTATTGAATGCTTCAAAAAGATTAGTAAGATTTGCTATCTTTTCGCCACTATCAAAAACACTAATTTTATATATATTATTTATAATTTCTCCTTTGACTTTGATAGTGCCATTTTCTTCACAAGCATCAATTGCGTTATAGATTAAATTACTTAAAACTAAGCTTATTAAAGACTTATCAGCACTAATTATTAATGGAGCAAAAGTGCATTCGCTTAGAATTATCTCATCACTATTATTATAGGTATTAAAGACATTTTGGCATTCGTTTTCAAATTCTTGCAAATTGAACTCATATTTATTTAGCTTAAACCCACGAGTAAAAAGTAAAGTGCTCTCAATTATTCTCTCAACCCTTTTAATCGCATCTTGCATTTGCATTACAATATGTTTATTTTTAAGCTCAACCTTACTAAAAAGCACCCCTGCTAAAAGCGAAACAGAGCCTATTGGATTTCTAATCTCGTGAGCTAAATTAGCCGCTACTTGACCCATAGAAACAAGCCTTTCATCTCGCTTTTCTTTAGTAATATTTGTAGCCATTATTAGGTGCTTATCAGCGTATTTTATAGATTTGATTTGATAAAAATTATTTAAAAATTCTAATTCATAATGCTCTTTATTAAGGTCAATTTGCCTGAATAATTCATCACTTGCTAATTTATTTTTCACTACTAGATTTTGATTTTCATCCAAAACCCAAATAGCACTTGGTAAAATCTCAATGATTTCATTTATCATTAACATTAAACTATCATAAGAAGTCTTTAAAGCCTTGTATTCATTCTCTACTACATAAGTTTGCTCAATTAACGCCTTTAGCCCATCAGCAAAACTCTGCTTATCTGATAAATCTAAGCTATCTAAAATATTTTTATTCATAAATGTCCTTTAAATTTTTAAGATTATATTAAAAATATTCATTAGCACGATAAAATTCCATATATTTTTTTAAAAAAAAATTAAATGGACACTTTTCAGCATATCTTTATGATACAATCAAAGCAAATTTTATGAAAGGAAAACAATGTTAGAAATCAAAAATCAATTTTTGTCATTTTTAGATGAACTAAAATTAGTAGTTGAAGATAAAGAAATCTTCTCAAAAATTAATGAATTAAAATCAAGAATTAATTCAACCGAGCTAATAATCCCAGTAGTAGGTGCTTTTAGTGCGGGTAAGAGTACATTGATTAATAATTTTTTAGATAATTCTGTATCTATGGGGGGGGGATTTTACCGACTAAGATAGAGCCTACAACAGCACTTGCAACTGAGCTAAGATTTAATGAAGATGAAAAAATCATAGCAATAGATGAAAACAACCAAAAAATCACTTTAAATATAAACGAGTTAAGCTCTCTAGCTACAAGCAATAGTAATTATAAATATATTCAAGTTTTTTTAAATAATAAAAGATTAAAAGATATTGAACCATTGGTTTTAGTTGATATGCCAGGCTTTGCTGCTAGAAATAATTATCACAATAAAGCCATAATTAATTATCTTTATAAAGGTGCTTATTTTATAATCTTAAATCCAGTTAGTGATGGAACAATACAAAAAGATATCAAAAGTGAAATCAACAACATTACAGAGCATAATAGAGATTTTACATTTTGTTTAAGCAAGACAAATCTAGCAACCCCAAGCACCATAGAAAAAGTAAAAGAGCAAATCCTAGAGCTTTTAGAAGAATACGACTATGATAAGGAAATAATATGCCTAGGAGATAGTAGCGGTAATGAATTATTAAAAGCATTAAAAAGCATTGATAGTGAAAAAATATTTAAAAATATATTCTATGAAGAATTAAAAATATTTAATAAAAGCATTAGAAATATAAGCAAAAATAGTCTAATAAATTTACAATTAAATCAAAAAGATTTTGAAGAAAAATTAAAAGATTTTGCAGCAATAACAAATAAAATAAATAGCACAAAACAAACCTTAAGCGAATTAGGATATCAAAAATACGGAGCTAATGAAGTAGGTCGTATAATACAAAACACAAAAACAACAATTCATAATGACTTAAACCATCTAGCAAATAGAGCTATAAATGGTGCTGATATTTCAAATGATTTAAGTAATATGATTGAAGTAGTATTATCCGCTGAAATAAACAAGTCTTTACTAAAAATCAGAGAAAGCATAGTAAAAGAATTTGAAATAGACCTAGGAAATCTAACCTTAAACAATAATATAAAAAGTTTTGATTTAGATAGTATCAAAACCATTGCTCGTGGCATAGATATACAAGTAGAAAATATCCAAATAGGCAAAATCAATGCTGATACAGGCTTTATAAAAGATATAGCTGTCCTTGGTATAAATATTCTTTCAGTATTTAAGCATATTCCTATAATTAATATAGCAACAAATATTTTAAGTGGATTATTAGGTTTTTTAGGTGGAGGCAATAAAGAAGCTGAGCGTGAAGCTAGAGAAGAAGCAAGAAGAGCTAGGGAAGAAGCCGAAGAAAGAGCTAAGAGTAAATTTAAAGAAGAAGTAATGGCTAAAGTAGGAACTGAACTATCTAATATAGTCCCAAATCTTTTTAAAACCCAAGTAGAAGAGCTTAGTAAGGTAATAGCACAAGCTTTTGATGAAAGTATGAAAGAAGAAAAAGAAAGAACGCAAAAAGACCTAGAGACACTAAGCAAAACAAAAGAAGTGCTAGATAATCAGATTAATTATTTAAACAAACTAATAAACAAAACACAAGAATTAGAAAACAAATATTTCAAGGAGTAAAAAATGCAGATTTTAGCTAAAACAAAAAATTTAGAAGAATTAGTCTTAAAATACGATGATTTACAAACAAGCACAATAACAAGTCTAAAAGATGAGTTTGCAATAGTAAAAAGTGGGGAATTAGAAAAGTATTTAGAAGAGTTAAAAAATAGCCAAAGATTATTAAAAATAGGAATAGTTGGGCGTGTAAAAGCTGGTAAAAGCTCGTTATTAAATGCTTTAGTCTTTAATGGAGCTGATGTATTACCTAAGGCTGCTACACCTATGACAGCAGCACTTACTATGATTGAATACGATGAGAATTTAAGTGCTATCGTTGAACTTTATAAACAAGCCGATATTAATGAGATTGAAAATCAGCATTCTCAATATATAAAAGAGCTAAATAGATTAAAAGATATAAAATTTATGGAGCTAAAAGAGAGAAAAGAGAAAAAACTAGATGCTAAATTAAGCAAAGAAGATATAAAAGATATAGAAGAAAAAGCCGAAAAATCAGCAAAAAGAGAGCTAAACGATAATCTTATCCTAAGCTCAAGCTATGATCAATTTGAAAGAATTAAAGCAAATCCACTAAAACTAAAAGATGAATTTGTAACCATCAAAGCAAACAATATAAACGAATTAAATAAAGAGCTTTTAGAATATGTTGGGGCTAATGGTAGGTTTATGCCCTATACAAAATCAGTTACCTTAAAGCTCAACGAAGAAAGCTTAAAAAATATCCAAATCATTGACACCCCAGGCGTAAATGACCCAATAGTATCTCGTGAAGCAAGGACAAAAGAGCTTTTACATAAATGCGATGTGGTGTTTATAGTATCTCCATCAGGGCAGTTTCTAAACCAAGAAGATACTAATTTAATGGATAGATTAGGCAATAAAGACGGAGTAAATGAGCTATTTGTAATAGCGTCTAAAATGGATGAGCAACTTTATGGCTCATTAAAAACTGAAACCAATGAAGATTTAGACCTAGCCTTAGATAAGCTTAAAACCAGCTTTACAAAACAATTAAAAGACTACTGCGAAGAGCAAGAAAAAAAATGCGAATATGCAAAAGCTTTATGGCAAAATTTAAGCAAAAATGAAGTGATTACTTCATCAGGGATGGCTTATTCTATACTAAATCATCTAGGCTCATTAGATGAGAATGAAGAGCATGTGATGAACCTTTTAAGAATGAATTATCCTAATTATTTTAACGAGAAAAATACTAAAGAAAATCTAAAAAAATTAGCAAATATAGAATTAGTCAAAGAAAAACTAAACTATGTAAAAGAACTAAAAGATGAATTGTTAAACAAAAAATCAAATGAGTTTATAAGTGCTAAAACAAACGATTTTAACGATTTTATAAAAGAATTAGAAAAGCTAATTTCAAATGATTTAAAATCTTTAAAAGATATGGATTTAGGCTCACTCAAAAAACAAGAACAAGAATTAGCCAAAGCAAAAGAAGTAGCATCAAAAGAGCTTAGTAAAAGATACAAAGAGCATATAAACGAAATTGATGAAAAAATCAAAAAACACCTTCAAAACACAGCTAAAGCGTATTTTTCTAAAGAAAACGAAAATGTAGATGATAGCGTAAGTACAGAGACTAAAGAAGAAAGATATACAGATTATGAAACAAGAAGAGTAAAAAGAAGCACAAGCAAATGGTATAACCCTTTTAGTTGGGGAAGTTATGAATATGATTATGAAGAATACCCAGTTACAAAATACAGAACCATTACTACTACAAATGTAATGGCAGGGACTATTCATAGTGGCTTAATAGCACTTACAAATAAACTTGAAGAGTTAATCAGTCTAAAAGCTAATGAATATCTAAACTCATGGAAGAAAAATCTAAGCAAAATCGTAATGCAAACTTTAAGAGAAAATATGGATAGAGAATTTATAGATGAAATCATCATAGCAAAGGCTATAAATAAAGTTATAAGTTCTATAAAAACCCCTGATATATCATACTCAAGCAAAATGCCAAGCTCACTAAATCGTAGCGGAAGATTAAGCGATAGCGAAGGCAAAAACTATGTAGCAGAAGTAAAAAACTACCTAGATAGCCTAGAAGCAAATGTAATTAGTGATATAAATAATTTCATCACTAATATACTAAAACATTTGCAGAATAAGGATTTAAGTGGCGAAATCTTTTTAAGTTGTCAAAAAGAACTAAACAAACTAGCTTTAGATATAGAAAACAAAGAAGCAGCAATCAAAACAAAAGAAACAATATTAAAAGAAATCAAAAAATTAGGAGAATAAAATGGCAAAGAAAAAATTAAGTTCATATCAAAAATTAAAAAAGAATATGAAAGCTTTAAAGCACGAGTTAAACGACAAAGAATTAGAGTTAAGAGAGCAGATTATTAAAAATCTCAATACAGAAGAAATCAAGCTACAAAATAAGCTTATCTCAAAACTTTTAAACGCCAAGATTAAAAACAAAGGTCTAATGAATTATCACGAACTTTTAAACAATGACTTTTTAGAGTTTGCAAATTATGAAGAATCGCTATCAAACGAAGCAGAAGCTATAATAAAACTTCAAACCATAGAAAAAAAGCTTGAAATCATTTCAAGCTACCCTGATATATTTACTAAAAATATCATTGCAGTTGGCGGTGGCTTTAGTGCAGGTAAAAGTGAGTTCATAAGCTCATTTATAAACGATAATGAAGTAAAACTTCCTATAGGAATAGAGCCAACTACAGCAATTCCTACTTATGTAATAAATAAAGATGAGCCTATGATATTAGCTTGCAATAACCAAAGCGCAAGTATAAATCTAAATGAAATAGATAGTAATATGTATAAAAAACTATCACATAAGTTTATAAACTCATTTGGCTTTAATCTTAAACAAATAATGCCTTATATGGTATTAGGTACTAAACTAAAGTTTGATAATATTTGCTTTATAGATACACCAGGCTATAATCCATCAAGCTCAGCAAGTGATTACACAAGTGAAGATTTAAACACAGCTAAAGATTATTTAAAAAATGCAAGTGCTTTAATATGGCTAATAGGACTTGATGCAAATGGGACTATTCCTAAGAGTGATTTAGACTTTTTAGATGAACTTGAATTAGATAATAAAGAGCTTTTCATAGTATTAAACAAAGCTGATTTAAAAACTAAAAGTGATATAGAAAAAATCTTAGCAAATGTAGCTGATGTTTTAGATGAATATGGCTTAGATTATAGTGGGATAAGTGCTTATAGTTCATTGCAAAAAATAGAAATTGCTAATGAAAAACAATCATTACATAATTTTTTAAAACGACCAAATATTAATTCTACTATAAAAGACAACCTAATTTCAGAGCTAGAAATCGTAGAAAATATGTATAAAACAGCTATAACTGATAATAAAAATAACAAATCAAAAAACAAAAAAGCTCTAAAAGATATATCGCTTGATTTATTAGAAAACGGCTTTAGCGATGAAAAGGTGCTAAAAAAATTAGAAAAAATGCAAGAAACATTTGACTTTAGCAAACAAGATGAAAATCTAAAAAGACTAAAAACAGAATTTACAAAACTAAAAAATGCAATAGCTGAAGTATTTGAAAAATAATTAAAGGAGAAAATATGGGAATATTAGGAAAAACTTTAAAAACTACAATAAAAGTTGCAAAAGCAGCTCCAAAAATAGCGACAAGTAAACCAGTTAAAACAGCTTTTACAATAGGCTCTTTTATAGCTACTAAAAAAGACCCTGTTACTTATGTTGAAAATAGAGTTATTGAAGAAGTGGGAAGCTATACATATAAAAAATCAAAAGGTATTTTTAAAGATAAAGTTTTAAGTAAAACATCAGTAACTAGAGATATTTCAAACTCTAAAAAAGTAGGTCTTGGGGTAAAAGGTATTGAAAAACTAGTAGGTTTAACTTGGGGCTTATGGTTTAAAAAATAATCAAAACTAATAGGAATTTCATAATTGAAATTCCTAGTTCAAATTCTTTTAAAAATATTTTATATGGACATAATCAGGACTATCAATATGCTAAACTAAAAATAAACATTAAAGGAAGCTAATGAAAATTTTAGTTAAAGACAAAAGCGAATTAATTGATTTTGTATTAAATCAAAATATTGATTTAAGCTATTTAGACACAAGTTTAATCACAGATATGAGCGAATTATTTCTAAACTCTAATAGAAAAGATTTTAGCGGCATAAATACTTGGGATACTTCTAATGTTACT